>NZ_CAMHZG010000001.1:0-220291 GCF_946190115.1 Streptococcus mitis
GGAGAAATCTATGGTTTTTTAGGACCGAATGGTGCTGGAAAAACAACGTTAATGAAATGTATGTTATCCTTATCAACTGTTACATCTGGTAGTATTGAAATTTTCGGGAAAAATTTACAAGATCACAGAGAGGAGATTCTAAGTCAGGTTGGAAGTGTTATTGAAACACCAATTTTTTATGATCATTGCACTGCAAAAGAAATTTTAGAAATTCACGCTCAGTATATGGGGAAAAATATTATTGAATCAGATGTAATAAGAGCTTTAAGAATGGTCGGATTAAAAAATACGACTAAAAAAGTAAAAGAGTTTTCGTTAGGAATGAGGCAAAGGATTGGTTTAGCTCGTGCCTTTCTAACAAAACCTAAATTGTTAATTTTAGATGAGCCAATCAATGGTTTAGATCCAATAGGAATTCAAGAAATTCGAAATCTTTTGTTGTCGCTTTCTAAGAAGCATGGAATTACAATACTAATATCGAGTCATATATTATCGGAAATTTCACAGATAGCAGATACAATTGGTTTTATCAAAAATGGAGAAATTGTAGAACAGGTCTCTATGAAAGAGATTAGGAGAGAGAATATTGACTTAGAAGAATATTTTATGTCACATTTTCTAAATGAAATGTAAGAATTACGAGGTAGATTAGGAATGAAACAATTGACAAAGTACCATAAGAAGTCTTTTTATACTTTCATGATTTTTAATATATTAGTTCCTTTAACTAATATTGCTTTTGCTTATTCTATTAAAATTATAATTGATAGTGGAATGTCCCAAAATAGGGAAGCTTTAACCCAAGCGATACTAATAGGCGCTATCGTAATATTTATCTATGCCAGTCTTAATTTTATATCCCTTCGATTAAGAAATAAACTTGTTAGGCAGATTATGTCAAGATACAAAAATAAGGTGTTTAAATCTATTTTAGATAGGGATTATAGAGAATTTTCTAAGGAAAAATCAGGGAAATTTATTTCAATATTAACTGAGAACATGAAGAAAATTGAGCAGGATTATTTGCACCAGTATTTTAATATTTCAAAAAATATTTCCTTAATGATTTTCTCACTAGTAGCCATGTTTATAGGTAATTGGTTTTTGACCTTATTGGTTATCATTGCTAGTATTATTCCTATGATGATTTCAGGTTTTATTGGACAAAAATCAGCCTCTCTACAAAATAGTTCTATGATAGCCGATCAGAAATATTTAGCTAAGGTTAAAGATATTTTAGCAGGGTTTCTAGTTATAAAAAGTTTTAATGTGAAAGAGGCTATCGGTCAAGATTACAAAAATGAAAGCGAAAAATTGGATGAGATATATTTCATCAAAGGGAAATTTGATGTTTTATCTAATGTTATTTCTCAACTTTCAGGGATGATTGTTTTTTTAGTAGCCTTTGGTGGAGGAATGTATCTCGTATTTAATGGCTATACCACAATTGGGAGTGTAACAGCTATTGTTCAACTAGTCAATTTTGTAGTAATGCCACTAAATGAAGTTGGTATGGGCATAAGTAAATTCCGTGAAGGTCAGGCAACACTAGATGCATTTGAGGTAAAAGATGTAACAGAACTTCAGACTGGTCAAATGAAAGAATATTTCGATGATGTTATTTCTTTTTCAAATATAGACTTTTCTTACCCTAATACTGAAGAAAAAATTTTTAACCATTTATCTTTGAAGATTCAAAAAGGGGAAAAAATTGCAATTGTAGGAATGTCAGGCAGTGGAAAATCAACTTTACTCAATCTATTACTGCGTTTCTATGATGTAACAAGTGGGCACATCTCCATTGATAATATAGATTTGCAAGCTATTTCAGCAGAGAGCCTTTATAACTTAATGACTATTGTTCAGCAAGATGTTTATATCTTTGATGATACTTTAAAAGCAAATATTACCCTTAGTCAATCCTTTACTGAAGATGATATAAAAAAAGCTGTACAGCAGTCTGGTTTAGAAAGTTATATTTTAGAAAATGAATTAGGTCTACAAACTTCATGTGGCGAGAATGGATCAAATCTATCTGGGGGAGAAAGACAGAGACTTAGTATTGCGCGTGCTTTAATTCGAAAAACACCAATCTTATTATTAGATGAGGCTACCTCGTCTTTAGATAATAAAGTTACTACTGAAATTGAAAATTCAATTTTAGAAATTCAAGATTTGACGGTTCTTGTTGTTACGCATAAGTTAAATAAGAGCATGTTGAAAAAATACAATAGAATTCTTTTTATGAAAAATGGAGTTATTGTTGAAGATGGTTCTTTTGATAACTTGATGGATAGGAAAGGTGAATTTTATAAATTGGTTGAGTTGAGTGTGTAATTCTCTTTCGTTTTATAGTATAATTTTATAAAACACTCTATCACTTTCGTTCTATAATATAGAAGTTTGCTATCACGACATGTTGAGGCAGTATCACTGCTTGTACAAGCTGAGGCATCAGCGAAGTAGAAGTAAATGATCTCCCATGCGATAGGACTCGTAGAATGAGGAGGGAAACCGACGAAATGATACGATAAGTCCGAATCGTCTAGTATGTAGTATTCCTGGTGCGATCTTAGTCAGTTTATAATAAAATGATATGTTTAATGATATGTTTTTAGAAAAAATTATAATTTAGAAACGTGAATAAACTTGTTTAAACTTTATATATCTTTAGAAAGTGTGAAAGATTGGACGAACAAATTTTTTTGATGGGTGGAAATCCGCCGATTAAGAACCATACGATTGTTAATAAAATTGTGTCATCAAGGAAGATCGAAAGAATTGTCATTTTTACAGTTTATCGAGAAAATTGGGAACCGTATATGAAAAAGTACACGGAAGTTTTCCGAAGCCATTTTTCTAACTTAAACACTGATTACTTACTCTTGGATACTGAGCAGATTGATTTTGATATCTATTTAGATGCTGATCTAATCATCATCGGTGGAGGAAATACGGAAAAATATATATCTACTTATGTCAATCAGGAGTTCAAAAATTATATCGATCATATGCTTAATAAAGGGGCAAAAGTTATAGGGTTTTCTGCAGGAGCCCTATTATTAGGTGAAAAAGTCTATGTCTCACCTAATGATAATTTAGATCATCAGATAAAGATAAAAAATGGATTAGGAGTCTTTAGTCAGTTTTTAATTAGTGTCCATTATGATTCATGGAATGATAAAGTAAATAAGGATAGAGCTGAAGAACTCGTTAATGTTCCCATAATTCCACTAAATGATCATTCATGTCTTGTATTAGATAAACTTGGAAACATTATTGAGAAAATTGACTAGTTTTAATCATGCGAATCTGAATCTACGAAACTAAAGTATTGACGAAATGAATAATGAAAAGCCTTGATTGTAAGGCTTTTTTGTGTTTTTATGATAGAATATAGGTAGTTATAATCGAGAGCAACTAAGAAGCAGTAAAAAAATATTATACGTAGAATAATCAAGATTAGGAAGATAAAATGACAGAAATTGACAAAAAGAATTTGAAAAATTATCTTTATTGTACATTTGGAATTACTTATATAGCTTGGGGGGGTCTTGCTCTATTTACACAATCTCATATTTTTGGATTAGAGACGTTTATAGGGAGAATATTACATATAGTTGGTGCACTTGGACCAGCTATTGCAAGTGTGTTTTATTTGAAAAGTAATAATATAAAATTTAAACATTTTGTATTTAATAAGAAAGAAAATAGTAGTATTTATTTCATTATTCATTTGTTAGCAATTTTGATACTATTTTCTGTATCTTCCTTAGAATTAAATGGAGTATCAATTTATCTGATGCCATTATTCTTTATACAACTAATTTTTTTTGGTGGTGGACATGAAGAATTAGGATGGAGAGGAATATTACAGCCATTACTTGATAAAAAATATACTTATTGGCAATCTAATTTGATTGTAGGTTCAATCTGGGGAATTTGGCATCTGCCTTTATGGTTTATAGTTGGAGAAAGCCATCAAGGATTTCCTTTTATTTTATTTTTTATATATACATTATTTTTAAGTTTTGTTTTAGGGCTTCTTTATCGTCAAACGAAATCTGTGGGGTACTGTCTATTATTTCATGCATTCGCAAATTTGTTAAATCTCTATTTTGTGTTAAAAATTAATCTTATTTTTATCATCATTTTTATTGGTTATTTGATTTATACAATATTGGCTAGTAATAGAATTAGTAAGGAAAAGTAATTTTAACTTTAGATTAGTATATCCATTATTGAAAGTAACGATTTGCTAATTAGATGATCTATGTTAGAGAATTATCTATTATAATTTAAAGTGGAGTGATGAATGTCGTTTCTTTTGAAGTGGCGAAAATCTTTCCGTTCCACAGTATCATTCTAAAATGATTTTTACTGCCTTTTGTTTGTTAGTATAAAAGAAAAATATTATCATATGTGGAGGCGGTAGTTTTGATGTCAAAAGTTGCAACCAGTGAATAAATGAAGTGTAGAAAATAAAGGCTTGTTCAATTCAATATATGATGAATTACCGGCACCCAAACCAAAGAAAAAGAAATAATTAAATTAGAAGTAGTAGGTGAAATGATGAGAATCGGAGTTATTCAAGCAAGTTCGCAAGCGACTAAAAATCAAATAATCTATGATGCTGTATTAAAGTATGCTCCAAAGAAATCTGAGGTTATAAATTTTGGCTGTACGATGGAAGAAAATGAAAAATATTCGTATATAGAGATTTCTATTCTTATAGGTATCTTGTTGGCAAGTAGGACAGTTGATTTCGTTGTTACGGGCTGTTCTTCCGGACAAGGAATGATGCTTGCATGTAATAGTATGCCTGATGTCATTTGCGGGTATGCACCTACACCGAATGATGCCTATTTATTTGCTCAGATTAATAATGGAAATGCGATATCATTACCATTAGGTGAAGATTATACATGGTCAGGTACTGAAAATCTTGAAAGAACCATAGAAGCTCTTTTCTCGGAGCCATTTGGGCAAGGATACCCCAAGAGTGAGGCAGAAAGAAAGGTAAGAGATGCCGAGAAACTTAAAGAAATAAGAAGAATCGGGCAGGTTAAGTTTGAAGAATTCGCAAATGTACTAGATATATCATTGTTTGAATCAATTAAGAGGAAACAGGATGTAATTCAAAATGTAAAGGCGTATGGGAAGAAAGAAATAGCTGATTTAATGAAATGAGTAAATCACAGTTTGTCGGGGTAATGCCTTTTAACGATAACCTTATGCTATCGTTAAAAGGTTTATAGACATGTTCACTTGGCATACATAGTGTTCACTCGTTTTATGTCGAGTGTGTGATACTGCTTTTAAGTGCTGATCGAACAAGGAAAATTAGCTAGTGAAAGTCCTACAGTAAGGAGTTTAAACATGAAATTCCATGAATTTGGTGATAAGAATTGGCCTCCTATTTTACTGATACATGGTGGTGGCAGTTCTTGGTGGAATTATCTTCGTCAAGCACAAATCTTAAAAGAAGAATACCGTATTATTCTACCCACTTTGAATGACCACGGCGAGGAATATCAACTTGATTATGTTTCTACTGAAGATTCTGCTTTGGAGATTCTAGACTATATCAAAGCAAACTGTGGTGGGAAATTGTTTGCAATCGGTGGTGTTTCACTTGGTGGTCAAATTGCCATGGAGCTTTTGTCTTTAGACAGTGAAATTGCTGAGAAGGCCATCATAGACGGAAGCCTCTGTATTCCTCAACCAAGGTTAGCTAAAATCAGCATCTTTCTAGTGTCTCTATTTGGTAAACTGATGTTCAATAAATTCTCTTGCAAACTTCAGTTAAGCATGATGAATAAACTCTATCCTAAACTGGCTTATCCAGAGGAAATAAAAGCTTATTATTTGGAGGATCTGCCAAGGACGCCTGTCAAAACATTGGTGACCATTTACAAAACCTATATGGGGCATTACAAGCTGAAAGATATGATTTCTGCTAGCAAGGCTCAGGTTCTGTATATCTATGGTCAAAAAGAATTGAACTGTGTGAAAGAATCAGCGAAATTATTTCATCAGCTACATTCAAATACAATTTTGTATGAAGCAAAGGGCTATAACCACGGCTATTTATCAGCTTACCTGCCTCAAGAGTGGATTGATTTAGTGGCACCGTTTTTAAAGAGTTAACCATTGGGAATGTGTAATAAATCTGATATGTCACAAGGAGGTATCTTATGCTCGGAGCAATTATTGGAGATATTGTAGGTTCTGTTTACGAATGGAACAATATCAAAACGAAGGACTTTCCTTTATTTCGGAAAGACTGCTTTTTTACAGATGACACGGTTATGACCTGTGCTGTCGCAGAAGCAATCATGAATGGTGGGCAAAAGGATGACTTTATTGACGCCATGAAGAAATATGGCAGAATGTATCCGGATGCTGATTATGGTGCTCGGTTTAATGCATGGCTAAACAGCGATAACCGTGAGCCTTATAATAGCTTTGGGAATGGTTCGGCTATGCGTGTTTCTCCATGCGCTTGGTCTATGGATTGTAGTTTTTATGCGAGAACCGGAATGTGGCCATCATCTAGAGGACTTGCGAGTCTTTCTGCAGAGGTAACTCATAATCATCCAGAAGGTGTCAAAGGTGCTATGGCTACAGCTGATGCTATTTTTCTATGTCGTTTTTACTTTGGTGGTCATTGTAGAGAGCACGAGCAACCAATTAACGACAATCCTACAGAGTGTAAAAGACGGATTAAGGATTATATAGAGAAGACATACGGCTACAATCTATCTCAAACTTTAGATGAAATCCGTCCTAACTATCGTTTTAACGAAACATGTCAGGAAACTGTCCCTCAAGGCATTATTGCCTTTCTTGAAAGTATAGACTTCGAAGATGCGATAAGGAATGCCATCTCACTTGGTGGCGATAGTGATACACTTGCTGCAATAACTGGTAGCATAGCAGAGGCAGCTTACGGTATTCCTGACTGGATCAAGGAAAAGGCCTATTCTTACTTGGATGAACACTTAAAGGATGTACTTATGCGATGGGAAAATAGAATAAAAGCGTATTAATCTCCAGTACGTCAGATTTCTCTTTTATGAGTTTTCATTATATAATAGCATTATATGTAATGGTAAATGTAGCTACGCTAACATTTCTATTTAAAAATTAAGGAGTATTATCAATGAAAAAAGCAATGTTAATTATCAACCCTACCTCTGGTGGCGAGAAGGCTTTAGATTACAAAGAAAAGCTGGAAAATAAAGCAAAAGAATACTTTGAGCACGTAGAAACCAAAATTACTGAAAAAGCGCTTGATGCAACATATTATGCTGAAGAGGCGTCTCGTGAGCAGTACGATGCAGTGGTTGTTTTTGGTGGAGATGGGACTGTTAATGAAGTCATTTCGGGTATTGCTGAGAGAGACTACATTCCTAAGTTAGGGATTATCCCAGGCGGTACGGGTAACCTTATTACAAAACTGTTGGAAATCAATCAAGACATCGATGGCGCAATTGATGAACTGGATTTTGATTTAACAAATAAGATTGATATCGGAAAAGCGAATGACAATTATTTTGGTTATATTTTTAGTATCGGTTCTCTTCCAGAGGCGATTCACAATGTTGAAATCGAGGACAAGACAAAATTCGGTATTTTAGCCTATGCTGTTAATACTATGAAGTCTGTCATGACGGATCAGGTCTTTAACATTAAGGTTGAGACAGAAAATGGAAATTATGTTGGTGAAGCAAGCCATGTTTTGGTTCTCTTGACAAATTACTTCGCTGACAAAAAAATCTTTGAAGAAAACAAAGATGGATATGCTAACATTTTGATTTTAAAAGACGCATCTCTATTCTCCAAATTATCCGTCATTCCTGATTTACTAAAAGGCGATGTTGTCGCAAATGATAATATCGAATATATCAGAGCACGTAATATTAAGATTTCTTCAGATAGTGAATTGGAGTCAGATGTTGATGGCGATAAGTCGGATAACCTTCCTGTAGAAATCAGGGTACTGGGCCAACATATTGAAGTATTTTCAAAACCGAAAGAGTAGAAAATAAAAATTAGTTTATTATTCACAACGAAATTAAGTTCTATATCAACGATTGGAGGAGGAATGGATTCTCTATTTGATGAATTTCGAACAATCTGTTCTCATTTAAACAAAGTTGGAATCACACCGACGCTCATGGGGTCTTTGGGTTTTGAATACCGTTCAAATGAAGAATGGGGGCCGTCTGACATTGACATTCATGTGCCTGGTGACTCTAGAGGTTGGGAAGCTCCTGACCATCTCAGAATCTATGACTGGGACAAGATAATGAAAGTGATGAATCACTTAGGTTACGCCTTAATAGATATTCATGAGCATGAATTCCAAAAAGATGGTCTGAGTGTTGAATTCGGAAGTATCGATTCTTTATCTGATTTTGCAGGAGTTTCGGAATCGGATATAGAGTTGATTCATCTCGAAAACATCACTTTTCGCGTTCCAAGTTTGGAACAGTTTTTAAGCATTTACAAGGCTTCTTCCCAAGATTCTTATCGAAATGAGCACAATAACAATAAGGATTTTAAAAAAATTGAGTGGCTGGAAAGACATTTGTAAATCATCATTTGAAAAGTAGCAATTTGTAAGACTAGCTGCTTTTTTATTTATAGAACCAAACCACTAGAATCTACGGACAAGCCTTGAAAATAAAATACGAAAGTAGTATACTAGAATCACAATTATGAAAACGTTTGCGTAAAATTTGAATTAGAACTTAAGGAGACAAATTGATGGAATTAAGTGCTATTTACCATAGGACTGAGTCGGAGTTTGCCTATCTTTACAAGGATAAGAAACTTCATATTCGGATTCGAACTAAGAAAGGGGATATTGAAAGCATCAACTTGCATTATGGTGACCCTTTTATCTTTATGGAGGAGTTTTATCAGGATACAAAAGAAATGACCAAAATAACTTTTGACACCTTATTTGATTATTGGCAGGTTGAAGTGTCAGTTGACTTTGGACGTATCCAGTATCTCTTTGAACTCAAGGATACAGAAGGTCAAAGTATTTTGTATGGCGATAAAGGGTGTGTGGACAATTCTCTAGAAAATCTTCATGCTATTGGGAATGGATTTAAGTTGCCCTATCTTCATGAAATTGATGCATGCCAGGTTCCTGATTGGGTTTCAAATACGGTATGGTATCAGATATTTCCTGAGAGATTTGCTAATGGAAATGCTCTATTAAACCCAGAAGGGTCATTAGACTGGGATTCATCTATCACACCTCAGAGTGATGATTTTTTTGGTGGTGATTTACAGGGGATTATTGACCATCTGGATTACTTTCAAGGCTTGGGTATTACTGGTCTCTATCTTTGTCCGATTTTTGAATCTACAAGCAATCACAAGTACAATACGACAGATTACTTTGAAATTGACCGTCATTTTGGAGACAAGGAGACCTTTCGGGAACTGGTGGAGCAAGCGCATCAGCGTGGCATGAAAGTCATGCTGGATGCTGTATTTAACCATATTGGTTCGCAATCGCCCCAATGGCAAGATGTTGTTAAAAATGGTGAGCAGTCTGCTTATAAAGATTGGTTCCATATCCAACAATTCCCAGTGACGACTGAAAAGCTAGCCAACAAGAGAGAGTTGCCTTATCATGCTTTTGGTTTTGAGGACTATATGCCCAAGCTAAATACAGCAAATCCAGAGGTCAAGGACTATCTTTTAAAGGTTGCGACTTATTGGATTGAAGAGTTTGATATCGATGCTTGGCGTTTGGATGTAGCTAATGAGATTGACCATCAGTTTTGGAAGGATTTTCGCAAGGCAGTTTTAGCTAAAAAACCTGATCTTTATATCTTAGGAGAAGTCTGGCATACGTCTCAGCCTTGGCTAAATGGAGATGAGTTCCATGCGGTCATGAATTATCCGTTATCTGATAGCATCAAGGAGTATTTTTTGCGTGGTGTTAAGAAGACTGATCAGTTCATCGATGAAATAAATGGTCAGTCTATGTATTACAAGCAGCAGATTTCAGAAGTTATGTTTAATCTCTTGGATTCTCATGATACAGAGCGAATTTTGTGGACGGCCAATGAGGATGTTCAATTGGTCAAATCAGCCCTAGCCTTTCTCTTTTTACAAAAGGGAACACCATGTATCTACTACGGAACCGAGCTTTCCTTGACTGGCGGTCCAGACCCAGATTGTCGTCGTTGTATGCCTTGGGAACACGTATCAAGTGATAATGACATGCTGAACTTTATGAAGAGGCTGATAAAGATTCGCAAACACGCGTCAGAAATCATTTCGCATGGCAAGTATAGCCTCCAAGAAATCAAACAAGATGTAGTAGCTTTGGAATGGAAATACGATGGCCAAATCTTCAAAGCAATCTTTAACCAATCAAAGGAAGATTATCATTTACAAAAAGAAGCAGTAGTACTAGCAAGCAATTGCCAAGGATTAGAGAATCAGCTTGTCATCTCTCCAAAAGGATTTGTGATTTTTCATTAAAGAGCAATTAAGAGTGACAGGAAAATTGTAGGATAGAGAGCATTTTACAAACAGACTATTTGTCGTCTTGCTACAATTAGTATATAATTTAACTTAAAGAAAATAGGAGGACTAATCGAATGGAATTAAAAGATTTTACAGAAAAAGAACAGGAAATGATTAAGAAGGGGCTGACGACGTCTAAGATTAGTGACAAGGAAACTGCTGAGAAGATTCTTGCGCTAGTACCACAAGACTTGATTAAGCGCATTCCGTTTTTCGTCAGAAAACATGCTACAACACGTACGATTAAACGCATTTCAATTGAACACCCTGAACTCTACGCTGCAGCTCAAACAAGTGGTGAAATTCCAGAAAAAGAACGCGAAGAATTGCGTCAAATTATCACGACTATCTTTGAACAAAAGATGAACAAGCATAGTATTAAGTAGAGAATGAAAATATATTTTATTGGCGGTTTGGGAAGCAATGTCTATCATAGCAAGGATTTTCTTCAAGAACTAAATTCGCAGGTTTACTTTCTAAATCCATATGAAAAGCATCTTCGAGATGAAACAGAATTGAAATCATGGTTTAAAAATGAGATTGTAGAGGAAGAATCTATCTGTCTGATAGGCCATTCTCTTGGAGGAGATTTGGCGCGTTATCTTGCATCGGAATTTTATGAAGTGACACAACTGATTCTTTTGGATGGTGGCTATCTAGATTTAGATAAGATTTTACCTTTAGATACAGAGTTAGAGGAAACTAAAAACTATATTGAATCTCAGGTCGTTTCGGACTTAAATCTTCTTATTTCTAAAGAAAAATCCGAAGCAAAGCATTGGTCAGAAAATATGGAGAAAGCCGTAAGACAGTCCTATCACTGGAATGCGGAGTATAATAGATATGAGTTAGATATCAATTATGAAAATATAGAAGCGATTCTCCGCCTACGAAGAAAAATCCAAGCTTTTAAGAGAGAAGTGGGAGATACTTTGTTTATCAGTCCTCGCTATCCTAATGAAGCTACATGGAGAGAGGAAGCCCTAAAAGAATTGCCAGACTATTTTGATACTATTCTTCTAGAGAACTTTGGCCATGAGCTTTATACTGAAGCACCTAAAGAAATCGCTAGTCTAATTAATGAGTGGTTCTCTTATTCTCACTAGGATATTGAACAAATCATCATAATTAATATATAGTTGATTGGAATAAGATATGAACAAATTGATTAGGAATATCAAATTAATTTGGGCTTTTTGTCAACTATAGTAGGTTGAAGTCAGCTAAGATCTAGAAAGGACAAATTTCGTCCTTTCTTTTTCTATTCAGGGAGCTTAAAGGGCTATCATCGGACAAAATAGAGAAGGCATGATATAATATAAAGTAGATTTCTATGTAATTAAATAAGAACTGTTTGAACACCATTCATTTGAAAACTCTCTATGTTCAAACAATAGTAAAATGAAATAGGGGCTCTAAACCCTTGCTACGAAAGGAAAAAACTCAATGGCTACTATTCAATGGTTTCCTGGTCACATGTCTAAAGCGCGTCGACAGGTGCAGGAGAATTTAAAATTTGTTGATTTTGTGACGATTTTGGTGGATGCACGCTTACCTCTGTCTAGTCAAAATCCTATGTTGACTAAGATTGTTGGTGACAAACCAAAACTCTTGATTTTAAACAAGGCGGACTTGGCTGACCCAGCAATGACCAAGGAATGGCGTCAATATTTTGAATCACAAGGAATCCAGACGTTAGCTATCAACTCCAAAGAGCAAATGACTGTAAAAGTTGTAACAGATGCGGCCAAAAAACTTATGGCTGATAAGATTGCTCGCCAGAAAGAACGTGGTATCAAGATTGAAACCTTGCGTACCATGATTATCGGGATTCCAAATGCTGGTAAATCCACTCTCATGAACCGTTTGGCTGGTAAGAAAATTGCCGTTGTCGGCAACAAACCAGGTGTTACCAAGGGACAACAATGGCTCAAAACCAATAAAGACCTGGAAATCTTGGATACACCGGGGATTCTCTGGCCTAAGTTTGAGGATGAAACTGTTGCGCTTAAGTTGGCCTTGACTGGAGCTATTAAAGACCAGTTGCTTCCTATGGACGAGGTAACCATTTTGGGTCTGAATTATTTCAAAGAACATTATCCAGAAAAGCTGGCTGAACGCTTCAAACAAATGAAAATTGAGGAAGAAGCGCCTGTTATTATTATGGATATGACACGTGCCCTCGGTTTCCGAGACGACTACGACCGCTTTTACAGTCTCTTTGTGAAGGAAGTCCGTGATGGCAAACTTGGTAACTATACCTTAGATACATTGGAAGACCTCGATGGCGACGATTAAAGAAATCAAAGAACTCCTCACAACAATCAAGGATATAGAAAGCCCTATTTTTTTAGAGCTTGAAAAGGATAATCGCTCTGGAGTTCAAAAGGAAATCAGCAAGCGTAAAAAAGCTATTCAGGCAGAATTGGATGAGGATCTTCGTTTGGAATCCATGCTTTCCTATGAAAAAAAACTTTATAAGCAAGGATTGACCTTGATAGCAGGTGTTGACGAGGTTGGCCGTGGCCCTCTGGCTGGCCCTGTAGTCGCTGCAGCCGTTATTTTACCTAAAAATTGTAAGATTAAAGATCTCAACGACAGCAAGAAAATTCCTAAAAAGAAACATCTGGAGATTTTCAAAGCAGTTCAGAACCAAGCTTTGTCAATCGGGATTGGTATCATAGATAATCAGCTCATTGACCAAGTCAATATCTATGAAGCAACCAAACTAGCCATGCAGGAAGCAATCTCCCAGCTCAGTCCTCAACCTGAGCACCTTTTGATAGATGCCATGAAACTGGATTTACCAATTTCACAAACCTCCATCATCAAAGGTGATGCTAATTCCCTTTCAATTGCAGCAGCTTCCATAGTAGCCAAGGTGACACGTGATGAATTGATGAGGGACTACGATCAACAGTTTCCTGGCTATGATTTCGCTACTAATGCAGGATATGGAACAGCTAAACACCTGGAAGGCCTCACAAAACTAGGAGTTACACCAATTCACCGGACCAGCTTTGAACCCGTTAAATCGCTGGTTTCAGGAGAAAAAGAAAGTTAAGTTAGAAGGAATGATTATGGAGGAACAGTCAAAAACACTCAGTTCCAAGAAAGAATTTGCCTTTGCCTCAAGCACCATATTATCCCAAGTTGGACGAGGAATCATTGTTGGACTCGTCGTCGGGCTCATCGTCGGATCCTTTCGGTTTTCAATCGAAAAAGGCTTCCACCTGATACAAGGACTTTATCAAGATCAAGCGCACCTAGTGCGCAATCTTTTTATCATTGGTCTATTTTATTTAATAGTTTGTTGGCTCAGTGCGAAATTAACTCGATCAGAAAAAGATATCAAAGGCTCAGGAATCCCTCAAGTCGAAGCAGAATTAAAGGGACTCATGACTCTCAGCTGGTGGGGAGTTCTTTGGAAAAAATATATTTTAGGAATTCTTGCTATTGCAAGTGGCCTTATGCTGGGGCGTGAAGGACCAAGTATTCAGCTTGGAGCAGTCGGTGGTAAAGGAATTGCCAAATGGCTCAAATCCAGTCCAGTAGAGGAACGCTCCCTGATTGCTAGTGGAGCTGCCGCTGGTCTAGCTGCGGCCTTTAATGCACCTATTGCAGGACTTCTCTTTGTGGTAGAAGAAGTTTATCACCATTTTTCACGCTTTTTCTGGGTATCTACTCTCGCAGCTAGTCTCGTAGCAAACTTTGTTTCTCTGCTCATATTTGGCCTAACACCCGTACTGGATATGCCAGACAACATCCCACTCATGACCCTAGACCAGTATTGGATTTACCTCCTCATGGGAATTTTTCTAGGACTTTCTGGTTTTCTCTATGAAAAAGCTGTACTCAATGTCGGTAGAGTTTATGACTGGATAGGTCAAAAAATCCGTTTGGATAGAGCATATTATCCAATTCTTGCTTTTATTCTCATCCTACCAGTCGGCATCTTCTTACCTCAAATCCTTGGTGGTGGAAATCAGCTAGTTCTTTCCCTGACTGAGCAAGATTTTAGTTTCCAAGTTCTATTAGTTTACTTTTTGATTCGCTTTGTTTGGAGCATGATTAGTTATGGAAGTGGCCTTCCAGGAGGAATTTTCCTACCAATTTTGGCGCTTGGTTCATTGCTTGGAGCTCTAGTTGGTGTCATTTTTGTCAATCTTGGACTTGTCAGTCAAGAGCAATTCCCTATATTTGTCATTCTAGGAATGAGTGGCTATTTTGGAGCAATATCTAAGGCACCCTTAACCGCTATGATTCTGGTAACCGAAATGGTAGGAGATATTCGCAATCTCATGCCACTTGGATTAGTAACCCTAGTTGCCTACATCATCATGGATCTGCTCAAGGGTGCGCCAGTCTATGAGGCTATGTTGGAAAAAATGCTGCCAGAAGAGGCGACTGATGAAGGAGAAGTCACTCTCATTGAAATCCCTGTTTCAGATAAAATAGCAGGAAAACAAGTACACGAACTCAACTTGCCACATAATATCCTCATCACAACTCAAGTCCATAATGGCAAGAGCCAAACAGTTAACGGTTCAACCAGAATGTATCTCGGAGATATGATTCATCTAGTGATTCCAAAAAGTGAAATTGGGAAAGTAAAAGATTTATTGTTGTAGAAGATTTTTACATAATTTATATTATGTGAAAAATAAATTTCTTAATTAAATATATTAGAAAACCGATTCTCAGCAATGGAATCGAGTTTGGGATAAAAGTCTAACCTTAAATATAAAAAGCGAACAAAACAAGTTGTCTGACACTCATGATTCTGTTTTGTTCGCTTTTTTTCTAATCTATCGATTTTAAAAACTTATAATAAAGAATTCCTGAAATCAAAATCTTTTTGTCCCAGACTCCTCTTTTTTAATATACTATTTCCTCCAAAATCATTGAAATTATAGCTTGAATTTGATATGATGGTCTTATGGATAAAAGTAGAGCAAAGCGTGAGAATCACGATAAGATAAGAATGAGTCTAATAGCCCTAGTAGCTATCTTCTCAGTAAGTATTTGTGTCCTTGGTTCAATGATTGGATACAAAATATACACACAACAAAGTTTTGAACAAAAGATTGAATCGCTCAAAAAAGAGAAAGATGATCAATTGAGTGAGGGAAATCAGAAGGATCATTTTCGTAAGGGACAAGCAGAAGTAATTGCCTATTATCCTCTCCAAGGGGAGCAAGTGATTTCATCTGTAAAAGAAATCATGACACAGGATATTAAGGAAAATCTGGAAGACAAGGAAAATCTGGTTTTTTATTATACGGAGAAACAAGATTCGACTTTAAAAGGGATTGTCAACCGAAGTGTGATGAAACAAGTCTATGATTTAACTTCGTCAAAAGTTGAAGAGACTGAAAAAACTAGTCTAGCGAAAGTGCATTTGACAGAAGATGGTAAACCTTTTACCCTTGATCAACTATTTTCAGATGCTAGTAAAGCCAAAGAAAAGCTGACAAAAGAACTGACTTCTTTTTTACAGGATAAGAAATTGGAGCAAGAAAAGATTGATCAAGTTGTTAAAGCCTTCTCTGACCAAGACTTGTCTGCATGGAACTTTGATTATAAGGATAGTCAGATTATCCTTTATCCAAGTCAGACAGTTGAAAATCTAGACGAGATTGCCTTGCCAGTATCTAGTTTCTTTGAAGTTATTCAGTCCTCTTATTTATTAGATAAGGATGCAGAGCTATATAAGGCCTATTATGAAAAGAAAAATCGTAAAGTAGTGGCCTTGACTTTTGATGATGGACCAAATCCTGCAACGACAAATCAAGCATTAGATACTCTTTCTAAGTATGGTATCAAGGCAACTTTCTTTGTTTTAGGTAAGAATGTTTCTGGTAATGAAGAGATTTTGAAACGCATGAAATCGGATGGCCATGTTATTGGAAACCATAGTTGGAGTCATCCAGTGCTTTCAAAACTTTCCCTTGATGAAGCTAAAAAACAAATTACTGATACTGAGGATGCGCTAACTAAAGTGTTGGGTTCTAGCTCTAAACTTATGCGTCCCCCTTATGGAGCCATTACAGACGACATTCGCAATAGCCTCGATTTGAGCTTTATTATGTGGGATGTGGATAGTTTGGACTGGAAAAGTAAAAATGAAGCATCTATTTTGACAGAAATTCAGCGTGAAGTCAAGAATGGTTCTATTATTCTCATGCATGATATCCATGCTGAGACGGTAAATGCTCTACCGAAGGTCATTGACTATTTGAAAGGTCAGGGTTATGACTTTGTGACAATTCCAGATTTGTTAGACACTCGTCTTAAACCTCACCAGCTCTATTACGACCGTGACCAATAATACACAAAATCTAAAGAGAAAAGTTTTCCTTGAAAATTTGCCTCTTTGGATTTTCTTCTAGTTTAGAAAGGAAAAAAATGAAATCTTATATTTTAAACAATGACGTTACAATTCCAGTTCTAGGATTTGGAACCTGGAAAGCTGAAAATGGAGAGATTGCCTATCAAGCTGTCCTAGAGGCTTTAAAGGCAGGCTATCGCCATATCGATACGGCAGCTATTTATAAAAATGAAGAAAGCGTTGGTCGTGCTATTCAAGATAGTGGCGTTCCGCGTGAGGAAATTTTTGTAACCAGCAAACTCTGGAATACAAATCACAACTATGAGCAAGCTCGTCAGGCTTTTGAAGAGTCTTTAGAGAAGCTGGGCTTGGAATATTTGGATTTGTATTTGATTCATTGGCCAAATCCAAAACCTCTCAGAGAGAATGACCAATGGAAAATTCGAAATGCGGAAGTTTGGAGAGCGATGGAAGACCTCTATCAAGAAGGTAAAATCCGTGCTATCGGAGTTAGTAATTTCCTTCCCAAGCATTTGGATGCCTTGCTTGAAACAGCAAAAATTCTTCCAGCGGTTAATCAAGTTCGTTTGGCACCAGGTGTGTATCAAGAGGAAGTTGTAGATTATTGTCGAGAAAAAGGTATTTTATTGGAAGCTTGGGGACCTTTTGGTCAGGGAGAACTATTTGATAATAAGGAAGTCCAAGAAATCGCAGCAAATCATGGAAAGTCTGTTGCTCAGATAGCCTTGGCCTGGAGCTTGGCAGAAGGATTTTTACCGCTTCCGAAATCTGTCACAGCGTCTCGTATTCAGGCTAATCTTGATTGCTTTGGAATTGAACTGAGTCATGAGGAGAGAGAAACTTTAAAAACAATTGCTGTTCAGTCTGGTGCTCCACGAGTTGATGATATGGATTTCTAGAAAATCATAAAAAGAATTGTACATTGTTCCAATTTTTGATATAATAGTCAGCAGGAAAGAAAGTCTTATGGCGTTCTTCAAGCGAGCTTGGGATAGTGGGAGCCAAGTAGAGCAAAATAAAGAACTGGCGCTTTCTGTAGTATTTTCAAAAACAATGAAGTAATAAATTAGGGTGGAACCGCGTTTCTGACGCCCCTAGTCGCAAGGCTTGGGTGTTGAAATGCGGTTCTTTTTGAATTCGTCTAATGCCTAAGTAGAAAGGAGCATAATGCTTAAAGGATCTTGTTTATGTAAAGCAGTGACCTACACTCTAGATGAGGAATTATCGGAATTAGTTTTTTGTCATTGCTCATTCTGTCGGAAAGCAACTGCGTCTGCCTATACAGTTAATGCTAAAGTTAGCAGTGAAAAGCTAGTATTGCATGGAAAAGAAAAGCTTGTTTCCTATAGTTCTTCTCCAGGAAAACAGCGTTATTACTGCCAGAACTGTCATAGTCAAATTTTCACTGTTCAAGAAAATATACCAGAAGTCTGTGCTTTGAAATTAGGTACAATAGATGAATGTGATCAGAATTTACAAACTGTTCCCAAACGTCATATTTTTCAGGACCCAGCCTTTTCTTGGTTACTTGATAAATAAATCTAAGAAGATAATATAAATTAAAGGAGTAAACAATGTCTAAAAAATTGACTTTCCACTGCATCAGTGGCAGAAACCTCCTTACAGTCGGACTGCCCCACGCTCAGCACTAGGGTGCTGAGCTAGACGCAGTACTAACTCGTCTTGCCTCGTATAATCGACGAGGCAGACTCGTGTCGCAAGAAATTATTTTTATTAAGGAGTATTCAATGTCTAAGAAATTAACATTTCAAGAAATTATTTTGACTTTGCAACAATTTTGGAATGACCAAGGTTGTATGCTTATGCAGGCTTATGACAATGAAAAAGGTGCGGGAACCATGAGTCCTTACACTTTTCTTCGTGCTATCGGACCTGAACCATGGAATGCGGCTTATGTAGAACCATCACGTCGTCCTGCTGACGGTCGTTACGGAGAAAATCCTAACCGTCTTTACCAACACCACCAATTCCAAGTGGTCATGAAGCCATCTCCATCAAATATCCAGGAACTTTACCTTGAGTCTTTGGAAAAATTGGGAATCAATCCTTTGGAACACGATATTCGTTTCGTTGAGGACAACTGGGAAAACCCATCAACTGGTTCAGCTGGTCTTGGTTGGGAAGTTTGGCTTGATGGGATGGAAATTACTCAGTTCACTTATTTCCAACAAGTCGGTGGATTGGCAACTGGGCCTGTGACTGCAGAAGTCACTTATGGTTTGGAACGCTTGGCTTCTTATATTCAGGAAGTAGACTCTGTCTATGATATCGAGTGGGCTGATGGTGTAAAATACGGAGAAATCTTTATTCAGCCTGAGTATGAGCACTCAAAATATTCGTTTGAAATTTCTGACCAAGAAATGTTGCTTGAAAACTTTGATAAGTTTGAAAAAGAAGCTGGTCGCGCCTTGGAAGAAGGATTGGTGCACCCTGCCTATGACTATGTTCTCAAATGTTCACATACCTTTAACCTGCTTGATGCGCGTGGTGCCGTATCTGTAACCGAGCGTGCAGGCTATATCGCTCGTATCCGTAACTTGGCCCGTGTCGTAGCCAAAACCTTTGTCGCAGAACGAAAACGCCTAGGCTACCCACTTTTGGATGAAGCAACACGAGCTAAACTCTTAGCAGAAGACGCAGAATAAAGAGAGTGACAAATTACGAAAATGGGCGAACAGAGTGAGCCCTGAGCCAGTTGCCGCAGTGATGAAGGTATCCTTAGTGAAACTAAGGATACTAGGCAAAATTGGAGACTTTTGGCTCCAATTTTAGCAATGAAACAACGAAGTTGGTTGCTTGCATGCCAATCACATAAGGCAAACTGGAAAATAAAAAGATATTTTTCGGAGAAAAAACATGACAAAAAACTTATTAGTAGAACTCGGTCTTGAAGAATTACCAGCCTATGTTGTCACACCAAGTGAAAAACAACTAGGCGAAAAAATGGCAGCCTTCCTTAAGGAAAATCGCTTGTCTTTTGAAGCTATTCAAACCTTCTCAACACCACGTCGTTTGGCTGTTCGTGTGACTGGTCTTGCAGACAAACAATCTGATTTGACAGAAGATTTCAAGGGACCAGCAAAGAAAATTGCCTTGGATAGCGATGGAAACTTCACCAAAGCAGCTCAAGGATTTGTTCGTGGAAAAGGCTTGACTGTTGAAGATATCGAATTCCGTGAAATCAAGGGTGAAGAATATGTCTATGTCACTAAGGAAGAAGTTGGTCAAGCAGTTGAAGCAATTGTTCCTGGTGTTGTAGATGTCTTGAAGTCATTGACTTTCCCTGTCAGCATGCACTGGGCTAACAACACCTTTGAATACATCCGCCCTGTTCACACTTTGACTGTTCTTCTAGATGAAGAAGAGTTTGACTTGGATTTCCTTGATATTAAGGGAGGTCGTGTGAGTCGTGGTCATCGTTTCTTGGGGAAAGAAACCAAAATTCAGTCAGCATTGAGCTACGAAGAAGACCTTCGTAAGCAGTTTGTAATCGCAGATCCACGTGAACGTGAGCAAATGATTGTTGACCAAATCAAGGAAATTGAGGCAAAACATGGTGTACATATCGAAATTGATGCTGATTTGCTTAATGAAGTCTTGAACTTGGTTGAATACCCAACTGCCTTTATGGGAAGTTTTGATGCCAAATACCTTGAAGTTCCAGAAGAAGTTTTGGTGACTTCAATGAAAGAACACCAACGTTACTTTGTTGTTCGTGATCAAGACGGCAAGCTCTTGCCAAACTTCATTTCTGTTCGTAACGGAAATGCAGAGCATTTGGAAAATGTCATCAAAGGAAATGAAAAAGTCTTGGTAGCCCGCTTGGAAGACGGTGAATTCTTCTGGCGTGAAGACCAAAAATTGGTGATTTCTGACCTTGTTGAAAAATTAAACAATGTCACCTTCCATGAGAAGATTGGTTCCCTTCGTGAACACATGATTCGTACGGGGCAGATTGCTATTCTCTTGGCAGAAAAAGCAGGCTTGTCAGCGGATGAAACGATTGACCTAGCCCGTGCAGCAGCCATTTACAAGTTTGACTTGTTGACTGGGATGGTTGGTGAATTTGACGAGCTACAAGGAATTATGGGTGAAAAATATGCCCTTCTTGCTGGTGAAACTCCAGCAGTGGCAGCTGCTATTCGTGAACACTACATGCCTACATCAGCTGAAGGAGAACTTCCAGAGAGCAAGGTTGGAGCCATTCTAGCTATTGCAGACAAATTGGATACGATTTTGAGTTTCTTCTCAGTAGGCTTGATTCCATCAGGTTCTAATGACCCTTATGCTCTTCGTCGCGCGACTCAAGGTGTGGTTCGTATCTTGGATGCCTTTGGTTGGCACATTGCTATGGACGAGCTGATAGATAGCCTTTATGCATTGAAATTTGACAGCTTGACTTATGAAAATAAGGCAGAGGTTATGGATTTTATCAAGGCTCGTGTTGATAAGATGATGGGTTCTACTCCAAAAGATATCAAGGAAGCCGTTCTTGCAGGATCAAACTTTGTTGTGGCGGATATGTTGGAAGCAGCAAATGCTCTCGTAGAAGCAAGCAAGAAAGAAGATTTTAAATCGTCTGTCGAATCACTTTCTCGTGCCTTTAATTTGGCTGAGAAGGCAGAAGGAGTTGCTACAGTTGATTCAGCTCTCTTTGAGAATGAAGAAGAGAAAGCCTTGGCAGAAGCCGTCGAATCACTCGTTTTGTCAGGGACTGCCAGTCAGCAATTGAAACAGCTCTTTGCGCTTAGTCCAGTTATTGATGCATTCTTTGAGAATACCATGGTTATGGCTGAAAATGAAGCAGTCCGTCAAAATCGTTTGGCAATCTTGTCGCAATTAACCAAGAAAGCAGCTAAACTTGCACGTTTTAACCAAATCAATACCAAATAAAATCTGTTAAACGGATTAAATCTTATCATAAAGGAGAGAAACATGGATCCTAAAAAAATTGATCGTATTAACGAGCTTGCCAAAAAGAAAAAAACAGAAGGCTTGACCCCAGAAGAAAAAGTAGAACAAGCCAAACTACGTGAGGAGTACATTGAAGGTTATCGTCGCACTGTTCGTCACCACATCGAAGGAATCAAAATTGTGGACGAAGAAGGGAACGATGTTACACCAGAGAAACTACGTCAAGTCCAACGTGAAAAAGGATTACATGGCCGTAGTCTTGATGACCCAAATTCATAATATGTATTCTTTCTTTTAACAAAGATAGATGAAATAATACCAAAAGACTATCATACATAAATGAGCTGCACCTCAAAAGTTAGAGCTAGAAAATCTAACTTTTGAGGTGTTTTATTATGAAATTGAGTTATATAGTGAATTGAAATAGGATACGAACAAAAAGATTAGTGAATTCAAATTAATTTCTATACAGGTTTTAGAATTAGTTGTGTACTATTCTAGATTCAATCCATTATAAATATATGCTCTAAAATGATGGTCGCTGAGTCTTCTATCGTCAAGAAAAACCATCAAATCCCTCGTATTATAGTCATTTAGTTTTCAAAAAGCGCTCTAAATATTTGAAAATATTTGGGACTTCCCTTAATAAATCCGTCACTTTCTTTTTCAAGATAGGCCAAGTTTGCTCAATAGGATTCAAATCTGGTGAATAAGGCGGTAGGGGTAAGAAAAAGTGTTTATCTTGGATGCAGAGTTCATCCAAGATGTTCTTGGGATGAAAACTAGCATTGTCTATGACAATGACATGAAGTGTCTTCAAAGCAGGCAGAAGTTGCGTTTTGAACCACTCCACAAAGAAGTCGCTCATCATACTTTCCTTGTAAATCATGGGAGCTATAAACTCTCCGTCTACTTGTCCTGTAACAATTGAAGTCCGCTCAAAACGCCGTCCGCTAATCTTTTCATAGACTTTCTCCCCTCTAGGAGCCCGTGCATAAGGACGATAAAGGTAGCGGTCGATTCCTGTTTCGTCAATATATACGACTGGTAAATCTTTTAAGCTATTCAAAATATCAAGAAATTCAGCGACTTTCTCTGGATCTTGTTTCTTAAAGCTAGTCGTCCTTTTTTAAAGTGACCTTAATCTACTTTAAAGCTGCCCATACTGAAGGAACAACACAATCAAAATGTGCCGCAATTTCCCGTAAAAAAGCGTCTGGATGAGCCTCTACAAAGGCTTTTAATTCTTCTAAAGAGATCTTCCGCTTTTTGACGACTCGCTTTTTCCTCTCTAAGTGTCCTTGTTCACGTCTTTCTTTTCCCACGTGAAGAGAATTTTGACGCCAACATCAAAACTTTAGCTGCCTCGACATGGCTGTGTCCTTCTTTGATGTAATCTAAATGCCATAGCTTTATTATAAGCTGGTTATTTTAAACTAAGCAACTATACCATCCAATCTAAGGCATTGTGAAGAGCTACAGTAGTTGTCCCAAATTTCTTCTGAATTTTCTTTGGCTTATTAGTATCTAGTAGACCATCTAGAATACAACAAACGATAGACTTTTGGTGGACATCAATTCCACAACGAGTTTCAATCATAACTTCCATTATAAAAACCTCCTGTTAACTATTTGAACAATAGAACAAGAGGTTACTAGTAAGATATTTTCATGCTCAAGGCATATTCGAGTTATTTCATGACTCTTGTTCATCCAGTTTTTTGTAGAGGTTAGGAAAACCCCTATTAAACACCACGGATTTGTATTGTCCATCTTCATTAATTATAAGATAAACTTCTTTTTCTGTCATGAGTTATCAGGCTCTGTCTGCTTAGAGTTTTTTATGAACTTGGTTTGCTTTTTAAAACACGCGATAAACATAGGGATTCTCTGGTTTATCGACTTTGGTAAAGCTATCGATTTCCAAGGTTGGGAGATTTTGTTTGAGTTCTTTATGGTAGTGATTGACCAGTTTTCCTTTGGCTGTTATCCAGGTGTTGTTCTCATATTGACGGGTATTTCCCTTGGTCAGCAATCCATAGACACCTGAATCTGCTATACAGTGGATAATGCCGAAGCGGAACAGAAATTGGCTATTGGCATGACTGGGGTCATTATAGACAAAGCCTGTGAACTGGACTGTCTTGCCCTCAAATTCATCTGGATAGTCGTAGATAGCTTCCATGACTTCCATATAGTTTTCGTTGGTGATCTGAATGCTACCTTGGGACAAGTATTTATCCGCCGCAGTACGCATTTCCTTTTCATAGGCTGATTTTGAAAAATAAGAACTGGTATCTGGTTTCAAATATTGGCTTGTCGTCCCTTCACTTGTCTGAATGGCTTGATCCGTGCCTTCTGATAAGGGGAAGTGATATCCTTTGGCAGAAACGGTCTGAGAATCCAAGCTAACAGTTGGAAAAGTTAAACCGACGACAATAGGAATAGCCAGAAGAGCAACACTAGTAACCTTGGCCAATCGGCTGTTCAGATGACTGTGGGTTTTGACTTGCTTCATCCAGATGTACAATTGAACAATAGCCAAGATAAAGGAAAGCACCATGGAAATATAGGCCAAATAGGAATAGTGCATGTTGATGTACTGGTTTAATTTGCCCGACAGATGGAGATAAATAGTCAATTCAAAATAGCCAGCTAAAACTAAAAATCGAATCATAGGATGACTCCAATCAAGAGAGAATACACTAAGACGACAAGAGTCACAATCGTAATAAAGTGACTGATAAATCGTGCTTTCAAGTAATTTTTCATCATGAGAATATTTTTGATATCCAGCATTGGGCCAATGACGAGAAAGGCCAGAACTGGTGCCAAACCGAAACTCGAGAGAAGAGAAGCACCGATAAAGGCATCCGCCTCACTACAGAGCGACAGAAGAAAGGCCAAAAGCATCAAGAGCAGGATGGCAAAAAGAGGAGTTGCGCTGATAGAAGTCAGAATCCGAGTTGGAACATAGACCTGTATCATAGAGGCAAAGAGACAGCCAAATACCAAATAGCGTCCCGTATCAAAAAATTCATCAATGGCCTGCACAAAGACCTGAAAAACTTTTTTTGCAGGGGTCAAGTGAGAAAAATCATGTTCATGACAGGCCAAACGATTTTCTTTTTGAATCGGTTCTTGCCAGAAAAATCCTAGAAAAATCCCAAGTATCACAGCCACAAGAATGGAACCAAGAGCTCGTAATAGGGCGATATGGAAGGAGTTGCCAAAGGCAGAATAGGTCGCAAATAGAACAATGGGATTGATAACAGGTGCTGTTACGAGAAAGGGAACGGCTGTGTAACTGGGAACCTTTTTTTCCAGAAAACGATTGATAATGGGGACGATTCCACATTCACAAGAAGGGAAAAGCATCCCGATAAAGGTCCCAAAAAAGATTCTCCCCCAACGATTTCGAGGGAGAAAATGATAAACCTTTTCAGGTGTGATATAAACCTCAATCAGTCCTGAGACAATACTTCCTATCAGAACGAAGGGTAGGGCTTCAATGATTATAGAGAGAAAAATAGCCCCAGTCTGAAGCACACTAGACGGGAGTTGTTGGAAAGCAGTCATCTAGTTTTTCTTTTCTGCTTTGGCTTTTTTCTCTTTATCATCAGGGAAAGTGACTTGTTTCAAATCAGGGAGTTTCGCAAACTCTTCAAACATCTTGTCCAAGTCGTCTCGTTTTGTAAATTTTACAGCCATAGGTGTACCTCGATTCTAAATTCTACCTCTATTATACTATTATTTTGAGGAAAAGGGCGGTTTTTAATTTGTTTTCGATAGTTGATATTCTTCGAAAATCTCTTCAAACCACGTCAGCTTCGCCTTGCCGTAGATATCATAGGTATAGGTAACTGACTTCGTCAGTCTTATCTACTACCTCAAAACGGTGTTTTGAGCAATCTGTGGCTAGCTTCCTAGTTTGTTTTTTGATTTTCATTGAGTATGAAAAGGATTGGAGCAAGCCTTCCCGCTTGTGGTATAATAGATTCATGGATAAAAAATATGAAAAAATCTCCCAAGATTTGGGAGTGACGTTAAAGCAAATCGATACCGTTCTAAGTTTGACAGCTGAAGGGGCGACAATTCCCTTCATCGCGCGTTATCGCAAGGACATGACTGGTAGTCTGGATGAGGTGGCGATTAAGGCCATTATTGACTTGGATAAAAGTCTGACAAATCTCAACGACCGTAAGGAAGCTGTTTTAGCTAAGATTCAAGAACAAGGCAAGTTGACCAAGGAATTGGAAGAAGCTATCTTAGCTGCCGAAAAATTAGCAGACGTAGAAGAACTCTATCTTCCATACAAGGAAAAGCGTCGAACCAAGGCAACTATTGCCCGTGAAGCCGGACTCTTTCCGCTTGCTCGCTTGATTTTGCAGAATGTAACTGACTTAGAGAAGGAAGCTGAAAAATTCGTCTGTGAAGGATTTGCGACTGGGAAGGAAGCCTTGGCTGGTGCAGTTGATATCTTGGTCGAAGCCTTATCTGAAGATGTCAATTTACGCGCTCTAACTTATCAGGAAGTGCTGAGACACTCTAAAATCACCTCGCAGGTCAAAGATGAGAGTCTTGATGAAAAGCAGGTCTTTCAGATTTATTATGACTTTTCAGAGACAGTTGGAAATATGCAGGGTTATCGTACCTTAGCCCTCAATCGTGGGGAGAAGCTAGGTGTCTTGAAGGTCGGTTTTGAACATACGACGGACCGTATTCTAACTTTCTTTGCTTCTCGTTTCAAGGTGAAAAACGCCTATATAGATGAAGTTGTCCAACAGTCAGTTAAGAAAAAAGTTTTGCCTGCTATCGAGCGACGCATTCGGACGGAATTAACTGAGAAAGCAGAAGAAGGGGCTATCCAACTCTTTTCGGACAATCTGCGCAATCTGCTCTTGGTTGCTCCGCTGAAAGGGCGCGTGGTTCTTGGATTTGACCCTGCCTTTCGTACAGGTGCCAAGCTAGCTGTCGTGGATGCAACAGGAAAAATGCTGACAACTCAGGTCATTTATCCTGTCAAACCAGCATCAGCTCGTCAAATCGAAGAAGCAAAGAAAGATTTGGCAGATTTGATTGGTCAATACGGTGTAGAGATTATTGCCATCGGTAATGGAACGGCCAGTCGTGAAAGTGAAGCTTTTGTGGCGGAAGTTCTTAAAAATTTTCCTGAGGTTAGTTATGTCATCGTCAATGAAAGTGGTGCTTCGGTCTATTCTGCCAGTGAACTTGCTCGTCAGGAGTTCCCAGACTTGACCGTTGAAAAACGCTCTGCCATTTCTATCGCCCGTCGTTTGCAAGATCCTCTTGCGGAATTGGTCAAAATCGATCCTAAGTCAATTGGTGTCGGTCAATACCAACATGATGTCAGTCAGAAGAAATTATCTGAGAGTCTGGACTTTGTTGTCGATACAGTGGTAAACCAAGTCGGTGTCAATGTCAATACAGCCAGCCCAGCTCTTCTTTCCCATGTCGCTGGACTCAATAAAACCATTTCTGAAAATATCGTCAAGTATCGTGAAGAAGAAGGAAAAATCACTTCACGAGCTCAAATTAAGAAGGTTCCGCGTCTGGGTGCCAAGGCTTTTGAACAGGCAGCTGGTTTCCTTCGTATCCCTGAAAGTAGCAATATCCTTGATAATACAGGAGTTCACCCAGAAAACTATGCTGCGGTTAAGGACCTCTTCAAACGTTTAGATATTAAAGACCTAAACGAAGAAGCCCAAGGCAAACTCAAGTCGCTATCAATCAAGGAAATGGCGCAAGAACTAGACCTTGGTCCAGAAACTCTTAAAGATATCATTGCCGATCTTCTCAAACCAGGTCGAGATTTCCGTGATTCCTTTGACGCACCTGTACTTCGGCAAGATGTCCTAGATATCAAAGACTTAGTGGTTGGTCAGAAGCTGGAAGGTGTGGTGCGTAATGTCGTTGACTTCGGTGCCTTCGTTGATATCGGAATTCACGAGGACGGCTTGATTCATATTTCCCACATGAGTCGCAAGTTTATCAAACACCCTAGTCAAGTGGTGTCAGTTGGAGATTTGGTAACGGTTTGGGTTAAGAAAATCGATACTGAACGTGAAAAAGTCAATCTGTCGCTTCTAGCTCCAAATGAGACTGACTGATTACGTCAAGCAGGTTTCACTAAAAGACTTCGGCAGACCTTTTATCCATCATGCCCAGTGGAATAGGCGTCTACGTTCGACAGGTGGGCGATTTTTCCCAAAAGATGGGCATTTGGATTTTAATCCCAAGGTTTATCAGGAACTGGGTCTGGATGTTTTTAGGAAAATTGTCCGACATGAACTCTGTCATTATCACCTCTATTTTCAAGGGAAGGGCTATCAACACAAGGATCGGGATTTTAAGGAACTGTTGAAAGCAGTGGATGGATTACGCTTTGTACCAACCTTGCCAAATAGCAACTCCAAACCACTCAAGGTCTATCGTTGTCAATCCTGCCAGCAAAGGTATCAGCGCAAGCGAAGGATTGATACCAAACGCTATCGCTGTGGAGTTTGTAGAGGTAAATTGCTACTAATAAATCAGCCTGAGGACTGATGAAAGCCGAGCCTACCCGTGATATACTATATCTAACCTAGCAGAAAGAGGAAATATCATGAATAGTAAATTTTATAAAATGAGACGAAATCGCATGATTTCAGGAGTTTTGGCAGGTCTGTCAGACAAGTGGAACTTTGATGTTACCCTTGTACGTTTTCTGTTTGCCATTTTTACAGTTGCAAACTTTGGACTTGGCGTGATTATCTATATCATCCTAGCTTCTATCATGCCAACCAAGGAAGAAATTGAAGCAGAAATGTACGGAACAGGCCCACGCAAACGCAAAGAAGCCCAAGCTATTGAAGAAAATGATGGATGGTTTTGGTGAGGTAGAAACAGTTATTTTACTGTTAGTCTATGAATTCGACTAATCTATTTTAAAATTTTTGAACCCTTGTATCTGCAAGGGTTTTCTTCTTACTTTCTTTTTATGGTAAAATATTTTTAATGAAATGCCTACATTTCCCCCAATCTTACAAAAATGTAAGATTAAAGTCTCTTTTGTAAGGTTAGGTTATGGCAAGCGGCCTGTTTTTGATGTAAACTAGACTCATAAAGAACAAAGGAGTAACATCATGAAACAAATCTTACATAAGAAAACAAGAAAACCAAGCCATAAAGATATCGAGCGTGTTCAACTGGGATGCGCTATGATGCAAGCAACATTTCATTTGATGGGATATTAAGAAAGGAGATTCTCATGACACTTTTAGATGTAAAACACGTTCAAAAAATTTATAAAACACGTTTTCAGGGCAACCAAGTAGAAGCCCTCAAGGATATTCACTTTACCGTAGAAAAGGGTGACTACGTTGCCATCATGGGTGAGTCTGGTTCTGGTAAATCAACTCTTCTCAATATCCTAGCTATGCTGGATAAACCAACTCGTGGTCAGGTTTACTTGAATGGAACTGACACCGCAACCATTAAAAATTCACAGGCTTCTAGCTTCCGTCGTGAAAAATTGGGCTTTGTCTTCCAAGACTTTAACTTGCTAGATACTCTCTCTGTAAAAGACAATATCTTGCTTCCGCTTGTCTTGTCAAGAAGACCCATTACGGAAATGATGAAGAAATTGGTGGTGACAGCTGAGAATCTGGGAATCAACCAATTGCAAGAGAAGTACCCTTACGAGATTTCTGGTGGTCAGAAACAGCGTGTAGCAGTAGCACGCGCTATCATTACAGAACCTGAAATTCTCCTTGCGGATGAGCCAACAGGAGCCCTTGACTCCAAGTCATCTGCTGCTCTTCTTGATGTTTTTGATGAAATCAATGAGCGTGGACAAACCATTCTTATGGTAACCCACTCAACAGCAGCAGCTAGCAGAGCTAAACGTGTACTCTTTATCAAAGACGGCATTCTTTACAACCAAATCTACCGTGGAGAGAAGACAGAACGTCAGATGTTCCAAGAAATCTCTGATACCTTGACTGTCATGGCAAGCGAGGTGAATTAGTATGTTTCGATTAACCAATAAGTTAGCGGTATCGAACTTGATTAAAAACCGCAAACTCTACTATCCTTTTGCGCTGGCTGTTCTCTTGGCAGTCACCGTCACCTATCTCTTTTACTCCTTAACCTTCAATCCCAAGATTTCGGAAATCCGTGGAGGGACAACCATTCAAGCTACTCTAGGATTTGGTATGTTTGTCGTCACCCTTGCGTCAGCCATTATCGTCCTCTATGCCAATAGTTTTGTCATGAAGAACCGTTCCAAGGAACTAGGAATTTATGGCATGTTGGGCTTGGAGAAGCGTCATCTAATCAGTATGACCTTTAAGGAGTTAGTGGTATTTGGGATTTTAACTGTTGGAGCAGGTATCGGTATTGGAGCCTTGTTTGACAAGTTAATTTTCGCTTTCTTGCTCAAACTGATGAAATTGAAGGTGGAACTGGTCGCTACCTTCCAGATGAATGTTGTCATTGCAGTACTTGTTGTCTTCGGTTTGATTTTCCTAGGCCTCATGTTACTGAATGCCCTTCGAATCGCCCGTATGAATGCCCTCCAGCTCTCGCGTGAGAAAGCTAGCGGTGAGAAAAAAGGTCGCTTCCTTCCTCTCCAAACGATTCTTGGTTCCATTAGTTTAGGGATTGGCTACTATCTTGCCCTTACGGTAAAAGATCCTCTTACAGCCTTAACAACCTTCTTCATAGCTGTTTTACTGGTTATCTTTGGTACTTATCTATTGTTTAATGCAGGAATTACCGTTTTCCTTCAAATCTTAAAGAAAAACAAGAAATACTATTACCAACCAAATAACCTTATCTCAGTGTCTAACTTGATTTTCCGTATGAAGAAAAATGCAGTTGGACTAGCAACCATCGCTATCTTGTCAACAATGGTTTTGGTAACCATGTCAGCAGCGACAAGCATTTTCAATTCCGCAGAAAGCTTTAAAAAAGTTCTAAATCCTCATGATTTTGGGGTTTCAGGGCAAAATGTTGAAAAAGAAGACTTGGACAAACTCTTGAGCCAGTTTGCAAGTGACAAAGGTTATCAGATTAAAGAGAAAGAAGTTCTTCGTTACACTTACTTTGGTGTTGCGAACCAAGAAGGAAATAAGTTAACCCTTTTTGAAAAAGGACAAAATCGTGTCCAACCCACAACAGTTTTCATGGTATTTGATCAAAAAGATTATGAAAATATGACTGGTCAAAAACTGTCTCTATCAGGAAATGAGGTCGGACTCTTTGCAAAGAATGAGGGAGTTAAAGAACAGAAAACTCTAACTCTAAATGATCATCAATTTTCTGTCAAAGAAGAATTTAATAAAGATTTCATTGTCAACCATGTCCCAAATCAGTTTAATATTTTGACTGCTGATTACAATTACCTTGTTGTAGCTGATTTACAAGCCTTTTTGGATCAATTCCCAGATTCGGCTATCTATAATCAGTTTTACGGTGGCATGAATGTAAATGCCAGTGAAGAAGAACAACTCAAGGTCGCTGACGAGTATGATAAATACCTCGATCAGTTTAATGCTCAATTAAACACGGAAGGTAGCTATGTTTATGGTAGTAATTTATCAGATGCTAGTGCTCAGATGAGTGCCCTCTTTGGTGGTGTCTTCTTTATCGGTATTTTCCTATCCATTATCTTTATGGTCGGAACCGTTCTGGTCATTTACTATAAACAAATTTCTGAAGGCTATGAAGACCGTGAACGCTTTATTATCTTGCAGAAAGTCGGTTTAGATCAAAAGCAAATCAAGCAAACCATTAACAAACAGGTTTTAACTGTTTTCTTCCTTCCTTTGCTTTTTGCCTTCATACACCTAGCCTTTGCCTACCATATGCTTAGTCTGATTTTAAAAGTGATTGGTGTAATAGATACGAATATGATGTTGATTGTGACCTTGTCTATCTGCGCTATCTTCCTCATCGCCTATGTGCTGATTTTCATGATTACTTCAAGAAGTTATCGCAAGATTGTGCAAATGTAAAAAAGATACCTCGACTTCAAAATCGAGGTATTTCTTGTCTTCTAAATGCTGAAAAGTTGTCCGAGCAGGAAAGTAACTCCCATGGTCAAGAGGCCAATAGCGAGGTTCCGAATCATAGCTGTTTTGGTTGGGGCTTTTCCAAGTTTGGCACTAGTGTAACCAGTGAGAAGAAGGGCCACACCGACGATAAGGACAGTAGCAGGGATGCGGTATTCACTTGGGAAAATAGTTACTGACAGCATTGGTGGTAAGCTACCAAGGAAAAAAGAAATAAAGCTAGAGATAGCAGCATGCCAAGGATTGGTAAACTCTTCATACTCAATCCCATATTTTTCCTCTACCAAAGCCTTGAGCGGATTATTTAAAAAGGCTTTGTTGGTGAGAAGTTGGGCTGATGTTTCACACTCGCCATTTTGAATATAGGCAGCATAGAGGGACTTTTTGGCTAGTTCCATATCTTGGTCTAGCAAGAGTTTCTCACGCGCAACGGCTGCTTCCTCGGTATCTTTTTGAGTTGAAACGGATACATATTCTCCACCAGCCATTGAAAAGGCACCGGCCAAAATAGCTGCAAATCCAGATAAAAAGATAATCCAGATATTGCTGGTAGCACTGGCAACCCCAATAACTACACCAGCAATGGAAATAATTCCATCATTGGCACCAAGAACACCAGCACGTAGGATATTTAAACGACCTGCAAAATTTGAATCGATTTCGTGATTTGTTTCTGACATACTAATCTCCTTTTTATCCAGTATAAAGGAAACAGTTAATGAAATCAATCTTTTAAAAGTATCTGAAAAAAGTTGCACGATTTTAATGATATAAAATGTCGACATCTTCTCTAATAGATCAAACACCGAAGGTAAAGGGTATAGAATTGCATAAAAAATTTTAAATTAAATATGAAAATCATTTTGTTCACTTTATAATCGTTTACAAGAGAATAACTAGTATTAAATCAAATAAAATACAAATATTTTGCGAACTTTTTTATATTTTTTTCGTAAAACGCTTTACAAGTTCTTGGAAACATGATATAGTAATAAAGCTTAGAAAATAAGATGATGTTTTCTAGCAAATATAAACCCGATTAAAAAATGCCTACGGACAGGCAGGGTTGAATGCCGAAGCGTGGTTGAAAAACCACATTATTGATAGGGTTAAAAGCCTACTTTTATAAGTTGATGTTAGGACGCTTGTCCTAATTCATAAATTTTTAGTGTGGTGAAAGCACACGTCATCTTGTGAAACGATCAATAAAGTACGTAATATTTGCTACTAGAGAGTTAGGAAACATCGGGAACAGACATACTCAACAGAAACAAACATAAAAACGTCAGAAGATTGCAGAGCAGGTGAAAACCTGCTCTTTTTTCATGAGTCAACCTTTAGTTCCTTAGTTTTCATAAGGTCCTAAAAATATTGAAAGGAGTATGTCTTGAAAGAGTTAGATCAAAACCAAGCCCCAATTTATGAGGCCTTGGTGAAGTTACGCAAGAAACGGATTGTTCCCTTTGATGTTCCAGGTCACAAGCGTGGACGGGGAAATCCAGAACTTGTCGAACTGTTAGGTGAAAAATGTGTTGGCATTGATGTCAATTCGATGAAACCCTTGGATAATTTAGGCCATCCTATTTCGATTATTCGTGATGCAGAGGAGCTGGCTGCAGATGCTTTTGGAGCTAGTCATGCTTTTCTAATGATTGGTGGAACAACTTCATCGGTACAGACTATGATTCTGGCAACCTGCAAGGCTGGAGATAAGATTATTCTGCCACGAAATGTCCATAAATCTGCTATCAATGCGTTGGTTCTATGTGGTGCCATTCCCATCTATATCGAAATGAGTGTAGATCCTAAGATTGGTATCGCTTTAGGTCTTGAAAATGATCGAGTAGCACAGGCCATAAAGGATCATCCAGATGCCAAGGCAATATTGATTAACAATCCTACTTACTACGGAATCTGTTCAGACCTAAAGGGTTTGACAGAAATGGCTCATGAAGCTGGCATGATGGTTTTAGTAGATGAAGCCCACGGAGCGCATTTGCATTTTACAGATAAACTTCCAATTTCTGCTATGGATGCAGGTGCTGATATGGCAGCAGTTTCCATGCATAAGTCTGGTGGGAGTTTGACACAAAGCTCGCTTCTTTTAATCGGGGAGCAGATGAATCCTGAATACGTTCGACAGATTATCAATCTGACCCAGTCTACATCTGCCTCTTACTTGTTGATGGCTAGTCTAGATATTTCACGTCGCAACTTGGCCCTTCGTGGTAAAGAGTCTTTTGAGAAGGTCATTGAGCTATCCGAGTATGCTCGTCGTGAAATCAATGCTATCGGTGGCTACTATGCCTATTCAAAAGAGTTAATAGACGGAGTGTCCGTTTGCGATTTTGACGTGACCAAGTTGTCAGTTTACACTCAGGGTATTGGCTTAACAGGTATCGAGGTTTATGACCTCCTACGAGACGAATACGACATTCAGATTGAGTTTGGTGATATTGGCAATATCTTGGCCTATATTTCGATTGGTGACCGTATCCAAGACATCGAGCGCTTGGTCGGTGCTCTGGCTGATATCAAGAGACTATACTCACGAGATGGGAAGGACTTGATAGCTGGAGAATATATCCAGCCCGAGTTGGTCCTTTCTCCTCAGGAAGCCTTCTATTCAGAAAGAAAAAGTTTAACCTTGGATGAGTCTGTTGGACAAGTCTGTGGGGAATTTGTCATGTGCTATCCTCCAGGAATTCCTATCTTGGCTCCTGGAGAACGCATTACACGAGAAATTGTCGACTATATCCAATTTGCCAAGGAACGTGGTTGCTCCCTCCAAGGGACGGAAGATCCCGAGGTCAATCACATCAACGTCATTAAGAGAAAGGAGAACTAGATGGATTTATGGTTTTCTGAAGTTCATACTCCAGATGTGAAATTGTCCCTGAGAACAGCCAAGCAACTCTACGCTGGTAAAAGTGAATGGCAGGATATCGAAGTCTTGGATACACCAGCTTTTGGGAAAATACTGATTTTAAATGGGCATGTATTGTTTTCAGATGCGGATGATTTTGTCTACAATGAAATGACCGTTCATGTTCCCATGGCTGTCCACCCAAATCCAAAGAAAGTATTGGTTATTGGGGGTGGTGATGGCGGTGTCGCCCAAGTATTAACACTCTATCCTGAGCTGGAACAAATCGATATTGTGGAACCAGATGAGATGTTGGTTGAAGTCTGTCGTGAGTATTTCCCAGACTTTGCTGCTGGGCTAGATGATCCTCGTGTTACCATTTACTACCAAAATGGGCTACGCTTTTTGCGAAACTGCGAAGATGATTACGATATCATTATCAACGATGCGACAGATCCATTTGGACATACGGAAGGGCTCTTTACCAAGGAATTTTACGGAAATAGTTACAGAGCCTTGAAAGAGGACGGTATCATGATATACCAGCATGGTAGTCCTTTCTTTGACGAAGATGAATCTGCTTGCCGAAGCATGCACCGCAAGGTCAATCAAGCCTTTCCAATCAGCCGAGTTTATCAGGCCCATATCCCAACCAGTCCAGCTGGCTATTGGTTGTTTGGATTTGCATCGAAAAAATACCACCCTGTTAAAGATTTTGACAAGGAAGGTTGGAAAAAACGCCAGCTTTTCACAGAATACTACACTGCAAACTTACACGTGGGAGCCTTTATGTTGCCCAAGTATGTTGAGGACATTTTAGAAGAAGAGGAAGGAAAAAAATGAGTCGTTTACTAGTTATTGGATGCGGGGGCGTTGCCCAAGTTGCTATTTCAAAGATTTGTCAGGATAGCGAAACGTTTACAGAGATTATGATTGCTAGCCGTACCAAGTCAAAATGTGATGACTTGAAAGCTAAACTGGAAGGCAAAACAAGTACAAAGATTGAGACAGCTGCCCTTGATGCTGATAAGGTTGAAGAAGTGATTGCCCTGATTGAAAGCTACAAGCCAGAAGCAGTTTTGAACGTAGCACTACCATATCAAGATTTAACCATTATGGACGCATGTTTGGCGACTGGAGTTCACTATATTGATACAGCCAACTACGAAGCAGAAGACACAGAAGACCCTGAGTGGCGTGCTATCTACGAAAAACGCTGTAAGGAACTTGGTTTTACAGCCTACTTTGACTACTCATGGCAATGGGCTTATCAGGAAAAATTCAAAGAAGCTGGCTTGATCGCTCTTCTTGGTTCTGGATTTGACCCAGGTGTGACTAGTGTCTTTTCAGCTTATGCCCTCAAACACTATTTTGATGAAATCCACTATATCGACATTTTAGACTGTAATGGTGGTGACCACGGTTATCCGTTTGCAACAAACTTTAACCCAGAAATCAATCTACGCGAGGTTTCTGCGCCAGGTTCTTACTGGGAAGATGGAAAATGGGTCGAAGTTGAAGCCATGTCTATCAAGCGCGAGTATGACTTCCCTCAAGTTGGACAAAAAGACATGTACCTCCTTCACCACGAAGAAATCGAATCATTGGCTAAGAACATTCCAGGTGTTAAACGGATTCGTTTCTTTATGACTTTTGGTCAATCTTATCTAACGCATATGAAATGCTTGGAAAACGTTGGTCTCCTTCGTACGGATGCCATTAACTTCAACGGACAAGAAATTGTTCCAATCCAATTCTTGAAAGCCTTGCTTCCAGATCCTGCAAGCCTTGGTCCACGTACAGTTGGTAAAACCAATATAGGTTGTATCTTTACAGGTGTCAAAGACGGTGTTGAAAAGACCATCTACATCTACAATGTTTGTGACCATCAGGAATGTTACGCAGAAGTTGGTTCACAAGCCATTTCTTACACGACAGGCGTTCCAGCTATGATTGGGACAAAGTTGGTTATGAACGGTACTTGGAAACAAGCTGGAGTGTATAACCTTGAAGAATTGGATCCAGATCCATTCATGGAAGCTTTGAATGAGTATGGTTTGCCATGGGTTGTGGTTGAAAATCCACAAATGGTGGACTAATGAAGCTAGAACAAGTACCAACACCAGCTTACGTCATTGACTTGGCCAAGTTAGAAGCCAATTGCCGTATCCTACAATATGTTCAAGAAGAAGCTGGTTGCAAGGTTTTGCTTGCCCAGAAGGCTTATTCACTCTACAAAACCTATCCCTTGATTAGCCAGTATCTATCAGGTACGACAGCCAGTGGACTCTATGAAGCTAAGCTAGCTAGAGAAGAATTTCCAGGAGAAGTCCATGTATTTGCGCCTGCTTTCAAGGATGCGGACTTGGAGGAATTGTTAGAGATAACAGACCATATCGTTTTTAACTCTGAGAGACAATTGCGTAAACATGGGCCTCGTTGTCGGGAGGCTGGTGTAAGCGTGGGTTTGCGCCTCAATCCTCAGTGTTCAACTCAAGGAGATCACGCGCTCTATGACCCTTGTGCACCTGGCTCTCGTTTTGGAGTAACTTCAGACAAGATACCGAGTGATTTGCTGGATTTGGTGGATGGTCTTCATTTTCACACCCTTTGCGAGCAGGGAGCAGATGATTTAGAGACAACTTTGAAAGCAGTAGAAGCGCAGTTTGGTTCTTATTTGCATGAAGTAAAATGGCTCAACATGGGTGGTGGTCATCACATCACAAGAGAGGACTATGATGTGGATTTGCTGATTTCAGAAATCAAGCGTATCCGAGAAACTTACAATCTTGAAATCTATATCGAGCCGGGTGAAGCCATTGCGCTCAATGCAGGTTATCTAGCAACTGAAGTATTAGATATTGTCGAAAACGGCATGGAAATCTTGGTTTTAGACGCCTCTGCGACCTGCCATATGCCTGATGTACTTGAGATGCCCTATCGCCCACCTTTGAGAAATGGCTTTGAGGCACAGGAAAAAGCCCATACCTATAGACTTTCTTCCAATACTTGTCTGACGGGTGATGTGATTGGTGATTATAGCTTTGAAAATCCAGCTCAAATCGGTGATAGACTTTATTTCGAAGACATGGCTATTTACTCATTTGTTAAAAATAATACCTTTAACGGTATTGGATTGCCAAGTCTCTATCTTATGGACGAACAGGGAGACTGTAGCTTAGTCAAATCCTTTGGCTATAAAGATTTTAAAGGGAGATTATCATGATGGACACTCCCAAAAAATTAGGCTATCGCATGCCAGCAGAATACGAGCCCCATCATGGTACCCTCATGATATGGCCGACTCGACCAGGTTCATGGCCTTTTCAAGGTAAAGCTGCTAAAAAAGCATTTAGCCAGATTATCAAGACTATAGCAGAGGGGGAAAGAGTCTATCTTTTGGTGGACCAAGACTACTTAGTTGAAGCCCAAGACTACCTTGGAGATAGCGTTATTTATTTAGACATTCCCACCAATGATGCCTGGGCGCGTGATACTGGCCCAACCATTCTTATCAATGATAAAAGAGAAAAGTTGGCAGTAGACTGGTCTTTCAATGCTTGGGGTGGTGCTGTTGATGGTCTCTACCAAGACTACGAAGCTGATGACCAAGTAGCCAGTCGTTTTGCTGAGGCCTTGGAAATGCCTGTTTACGATGCCAAACCTTTTGTCCTAGAAGGCGGAGCGATACATAGCGATGGTCAAGGAACCATTCTTGTGACTAAAAGTTGCTTGCTTAGTCCTGGTCGCAATCCTCACCTGACTAAAGAGGAAATCGAGTATATCTTATTAGAGAGCCTTGGAGCTGAAAAAGTTATTTGGCTTCCTTATGGTATTTATCAGGACGAAACCAATGAACACGTTGACAATGTTGCTGCCTTTGTTGGTCCTGCAGAACTTGTCTTGGCTTGGACGGACGACGAAAGTGATCCTCAATATGCCATGTCAAAAGCAGATCTCGAACTCTTAGAGCAAGAGACAGATGCAAAAGGTCGTCCCTTCATTATTCATAAATTGCCTATCCCTGCAGTTCGACAAGTTGTGACAGAAGAAGATTTGCCAGGCTACATCTATGAAGAAGGAGAAGAAGAGCGATACGCTGGTGAACGACTAGCAGCTTCCTACGTAAACTTTTATATCGCCAACAAGGCAGTCCTTGTTCCCCAGTTTCAAGATAAAAACGATCAAGTAGCCTTAGATATCCTCAGTAAGTGTTTCCCAGACCGTAAAGTTGTCGGAATTCCAGCCAGAGATATTCTCTTAGGTGGTGGCAATATCCACTGTATCACCCAACAAATCCCAGAATAGGAGAAAAAGATGAGAAATGTAAGAGTTGCAGCCATTCAGATGCAATGCGCCAAGGATGTGGCAACAAATATCCAAACCGCAGAGCGTTTAGTACGTCAGGCTGCAGAACAAGGTGCACAAATTATTCTTTTACCCGAATTATTTGAACGTCCATACTTTTGTCAGGAACGACAGTATGACTACTACCAGCATGCCCAGTCGGTGACAGACAATACAGCTATTCAGCATTTTAAAACTATTGCCAAGGAGCTAAAGGTCGTTTTACCAATCAGTTTCTATGAAAAAGATGGCAATGTCTTGTATAACTCTATTGCTGTCATTGATGCAGATGGGGAAGTGCTGGGTGTTTATCGAAAGACCCACATACCAGATGACCATTATTATCAAGAAAAGTTCTATTTCACGCCTGGCAACACTGGTTTCAAGGTCTGGGATACTCGCTATGCCAAGATTGGGATCGGTATCTGTTGGGATCAATGGTTCCCTGAAACAGCGCGCTGTCTTGCATTGAATGGTGCTGAATTGCTCTTTTATCCTACAGCCATCGGTTCAGAGCCAATTTTGGATACAGATAGTTGTGGTCACTGGCAACGTACCATGCAAGGACACGCAGCGGCAAATATTGTTCCAGTCATCGCAGCCAATCGTTATGGCTTGGAAGAGGTCACGCCTAGTGAGGAAAATGGTGGACAGAGTTCCAGTCTTGACTTCTACGGTTCATCCTTTATGACGGATGAAACAGGAGCTATTCTAGAGCAAGCTGAAAGACAAGATGAAGCTGTTCTATTAGCTACTTATGACCTAGACAAGGGAGCAAGCGAGCGCCTAAATTGGGGACTGTTTCGAGATAGAAGACCCGAAATGTATCAACGAATTACGGACTAGTAGGGGAGAAATGGGATATTCATTCTGCTAGACTAACTTCTTATTAGCAACAAAAAATACTATGTTATCTAACAAGTAGATTTTATATTTTAATCCTCTAAGGCTTTCTCGCGCTTTTATGCGAGGAGCTTTTTATCAATAAAACATGCTATAATAGTTGCAGAAAGGTTGGTATTTATGGCTAGGATATTGGTTATTGAAGACAATAGTGACATTCAAGAGATTTTACGAACACTTCTTACTGAGGAGCATGATGTGATTCAAGCCTTTTCAGGAACTGAAGGCATCATGCGTTTTGACCAAGGTGGGATTGACCTCGTTTTGCTAGATATCATGCTTCCTGGGAAAAATGGGGATCAGGTTTTAAAAGCTATCAGGGAACAAAGTCAAACTCCAGTCATTATGCTAACGGCTTTGAGCGATAAGAAGTTAATCAGTCAATACCTCTTAGACGGTGCAAATGATTACATAGTCAAGCCTTTTGATTTGGATGAAGTCTTTGCCAGAGTTACTGTTCAATTACGTCAAAGCGTAGAAAAACAGCCTATGGAAATAGAAAAAACTGAAAATCTGCCACAAAACTTGAAAAATATCCAGTTTGATGCAGAAAGTTTTGAAATCAAAAATAGCCAGGAAACGATTCGCCTTGCTAAGAAAGAATGCTTGATTCTCCAAACTCTCCTTAAACACCCTAAGAAAATTTTTACAAAAGAAGAACTTTATGAATTGGTCTGGGAGGATAGCTATCTACCTGGAGATAATACCCTCAATACGCATTTGAGTAATCTTCGAAAAAAATTAAGCCAGCTTGACCCAAATCAAGAATACATTGAAACCATCTGGGGAGTTGGGGTAAGATTAAAAGGAGATAAGCAATGACCTACATGATAATTTTTGTCCTACTAGTACTCCTAATTATTTTATCGATTGCATTGATTCGCTATCATCTGGCACTTGAAAGCCTGAGTCAACAGATTGAAGACAAGATTCTCACGGGTAGTATGAAAAGAGTTGGAGTCAGCATTTTTTCCAAACATTTTTTACATCTCTACCAGCAGATTGAGAATCTATTTCAGGAAGTAGAACAATCTCGGTTGGTGATGAAAAGGGAAAAGCAGACTCTGGATATGGCCATCAGCAATATTGCCCATGATATTCGGACACCTCTGACTATCGCTTCAGGCTACACCCAACAATTGATAAAGTCTCCTGAAGACAAAGCAGAAACCTTACAAAAAATAGCCCAGCATCTTGATTTAGTTTCCAAACGTTTGGAGGCTCTCCTAGAATATCGTCGTTTGATGGAAGGAGCTGTCAAACCGAAACTGGAAGAAGTGGATTTTTCAGCTTTTATTACCAAGAAGACTTTGGCTTATTATGATGTTTTTCAGGCGGCAAATATCACGCTTGATTTTAAGGTTGAAGCTGGTTTAACAACGAGGACTGATGAAGACTTGCTGGATCGAATTTTACAAAATTTGCTTGGGAATGTCCTCAAACATGGCAAGGAAGAAGCGCGTCTATCTTTGCGAAAGGAAAAGGAACAGCTTGTCTTAGAGGTTGCAAACCTTGTCAAACAGCCCATCAAAAGAATAGAAAATCTCAGCAACCGTTTTTATTCTGAAAATCTATCTGATACGGAAGAATCCTCTGGTTTAGGCCTTTATATCACTGAGGAATTATGCCATCTTCTCGGTGCAGAGATGAAGCTAGCCACTGATGGTGAATGGTTTTCGGTCTTTATTTATTTTTAACAGAAGAAACCTCCTCTGTAGGCTAGAGGAGGTCATTTTTTATAGACTTTTCTTTTTGAAAACTGCCAGTCCACTTAGATTAAAGATTACAATAACAGCTAAGGTAACTATAAGTGTATAGAAAATGGATTCACTATTAGCAGTCATAGCATAGGAAAAATGCAAGGACAAATATGGTAAAAATTTGATATTTGGAAAAATGATCATTGGCATAGAAAGGATGATAGAGCTAATCAGATAACCAATAAATACGGCAAGATAAGAATGAGTCAGGTAGAGAATAAAGGAAATAATCGAAAGCCAAGCGAGAAGGCAGAGAAATTGAAGGAAAATCATTAAGAGGAGATTAGTAACAAAACCATCAGGTATCGTACCAAGTCCGTTTAGTAGAGTTGAGGGAACAAAAGCAATCACAAGGCTGGCGATGAGTTGTAAGAGAGCGATACTTGCTAGAACAAAGGATTTAGCGAAGAAAAACTCTGTACGAGAAACGCCAACTGTCAAACTATTTTTATAAAGCTTGCCGATTAGATCGACCCCAAGAACTAAACATGTTAGAATAATGCAGAGAAAAACAAGGTTTGAATCATTGCTAGACGCATTGATCAGAGCTTGAATACCGTCCCAACCATGGGTTGGAATTTCTGGTTCTTCTGTCTGGATTGCCATCAGATGGCCTGTAGCCCCGATAGTGGCACCCATTAGCAAGAGGACAAAGAGAATGAATTCTGTAATCCAGAATCCTTTGGAGCGGAAAAGACGGTAAAAGTCTGCTTGAATGGTATGTATCATGATTTTACTCCTATTGGACCAATTGAGTGAAGTATTCTTCTAGGTTTTGACGGGCATAGTAAATCTCGTCAATGGCAACATCTGCCAAGGTTAATTCCTTGAGAATCTGTTTGACATCTTGTTCCTGACCAAAGATGTGAATTTCATTTTCTGGATTAACAACCTTGAACTGGAGCTGGATTTGTTCTTTTAATACTTGACAAGCTTTCTCTTGGTCAGCTGTCTTAAGGACAATATAATCCTCACTTAGTGTCTCAAATTCAGCTTTGCTGATTTCACGGATAATCTTGCCTTGATCTAAAATACCAAAGCGATTTGCTACGAGATAGAGTTCTGACAAGATATGGCTAGAGATGAGAATGGTGATTCCTTTTTCTTGATTGAGGCGTTGAATCATGAGTCGAAATTCTTTGATACCGATTGGGTCGAGACCATTGATAGGTTCATCTAAGATCAGGAAGTCTGGTTTAGATAGGAGGGCAATGGCGATACCAAGTCTTTGTTTCATTCCTAGCGAGAAATCACGAAAGACTTTTTTACCTATATCTGCCAAACCTACATAGTCCAGCGTTTCTCGAATGACTTGATCAGCATTTGGAATATGGCGAATCATACAATAATATTTCAGATTTTGATAGGCTGTTAAGTGATTATGTGCTACGGGTGATTCGATCACTGAAGCTACTCGAGATAGAGCCTTGGTCCACTCATTTTCCGAATGGCTAGAAAAGAGGGAAACAGTTCCTTTATCTGCAAACAGTAGTTGCGTAATGATTTTTATCAAGGTGGTTTTCCCAGCTCCGTTCTTCCCTATAAGTCCATAAATATCTCCCTCTCTTATCGTTAAATGAAGATCCTGAAGAATAGCTTGTTTGTCAAAGTTTTTGGACAATCCATGAATGTCGAGTACTGTTTTCATGATTCTCTCCTTTTGATTTATTTTGTTAACTTTAGTATAAAGCATAGAAATCAAAGAAAGCTCAAGGATTTCTAAAGAGTTTCTAAAGTTTTAGGAATTCTTAAATATCAAAACCCAGTTGATATGAACTGGGCTTCTTAATTATAAAATATATTTCTCAATGGCACGCGCAACGCCGTCTTCTTCGTTGCTGGCTGTAACGGAATCCGCAAGAGATTTGACATAATCGCTGGCATTTCCCATTGCAATGCCAAGTCCTGCAAACTGGAGCATTTCGATATCGTTATTAGCATCGCCCATAGCCATAATCTCTGAGGAATCAATCTTCAAAATATCTGCTAGTCGTGAAAGAGCAGTAGCCTTTGTCGTTCCAAGTGGCATGGCTTCATAAATAACAGGCTGCGAACGAACTCCACTAAATCGTTGGCAGAGTTCTGTAGCAAAACGCTCTTCAAAATCGTCTGTTTGCTCCTCTGTACCTAAAAACATACCTTGGAACATGCGATACTTGCCACTAGTCGCTTCCTCAAGAGAAATTTCAGTCAGGTCTGAAAATACTAGTTTAGCATCATTTTGAACGATTTGATTGGGCTTGCCACCGAGGACAAAATAATGCTCCTCATCAAAAAGAGTCAACTGAACATCACTTTTTTCAGCTAGGTCATAGAGGTATTCAATGTCAGATGGACTGAGTTCTTGCCAGTCAACTAGTCCCCAGTCACTGGTCTGGTGAGTTGAACAACCGTTGTTAACAATAACATATTCGTTCCGGAGGTCAAGCCCCAGTTTTTTGTAGTAGGGGAGGACACCGAAAAGGGGGCGGCCCGTACAAAGTACCAGTTTGACACCTTTTTCAATGGCTTTGTGAATAGCAGTAATGTGAGCTTGTGGGATTTCCTTGGCTTCATTGAGGAGGGTTCCGTCCATATCCAAGGCTAGTAGTTTAATCATAAGTCTTCCTTCTTTATCTTTTGGTATTATTATAGCATATTTTGGAGAAGATAATGGTAAAAGGGTAGGGGGATTGATTTTACAGTTTAGGATGTTTGGAGAACGTTTATTAGAAAAGGTTACACGTTATTCAATTAAGTAAATAATTATATTTGGCAAGCTGGTCAAAAAAACAGAGGATTTAAGATGAATAACACATTTTTCATCTTAAATCCTCTGTTTTCCTTAATTTTTTACAAATCAACTTGATTAGACATGGGGTATGATTTATTTTCTAAATTTTCGTTTGATAATAGAGCGTTGGACTTTTAAAATAAGTAAGCTAAATCCGATTGCTACGACAAATGCAAGAGCAGTTGATAATTTTAATGCTAAAAAGATGAAACTAAAGATAGCAATGCAGATACAAAAAACAGCAATATTGATAAAAAATAGGATTTCCTTGAGATTGGCATCAGATTGTGCTTCAGGTGTATAATCTTGATAGCGAGGAATCTGATGATTTAATTCTTCTTGATAGTCTACCTCATAGGATTGTAATTTTCTTACAGGCATTATTCTCTCCTTAACTGTACATACCTATTTTATCATTTTTTAATCGGATAATTATTACAGTAAGGTTACAAAAAGAATAAAGTCCCTTTTCATTTTCAAACTATTGTTCAGGACACGATAGTTTGAAAATAATAGTACGCATAATATTAAGGTTGTTAAACACCTATTAAAAATAGATTAGTAGAAATTGAAACAGTACATTAATACTCTTCAAAACAAGTTAGCGTCATCTTGTATTAGGCAAATGTTACTAATTTAGTCCATTTTATCTACAATCAAAAAGCTGTTCTTTGATTTTTATTGAGTATATAGACTGCAAATTGTGTCTAAAAATGGTATAATGATAAAGTTATATAGTCCCGATAAGATGGTAGAAATTTCTATTTTTTCTTTCGAGTCGCAACTCGTAAAGAATGACGGCTCCAAAGTCGTTCGTCATTCTACGGTTGTCGCTATAGGGTGGTCACCCTATGCGCCTTACTAGTTTCAGAAATAAAAAAGTATCGTTTTTATTTCTTTCGCGTCGTAACTCTTAGAAAATGAAAATACCTATCAGTACTTTGTAACTCTATAACACTATTTTTAAGGGGGGACATTTTTATGTCAGAACGTAAATTATTCACGTCTGAATCTGTATCTGAGGGGCATCCAGATAAGATTGCAGACCAAATTTCAGATGCGATTTTGGATGCTATTTTAGCCAAGGATCCAGAGGCGCACGTTGCTGCTGAGACAGCTGTATATACTGGTTCCGTCCACGTTTTTGGTGAAATTTCTACAAATGCCTATGTGGATATTAACCGTGTGGTTCGTGATACCATTGCAGAGATTGGCTATACCAATACAGAGTATGGTTTTTCTGCTGAGACGGTGGGAGTCCATCCGTCACTTGTTGAGCAGTCACCGGATATCGCCCAAGGTGTTAACGAAGCCTTGGAGGTCCGTGGAAATGCTGATCAAGACCCACTTGACTTGATTGGTGCTGGAGACCAAGGGCTCATGTTTGGATTTGCAGTGGATGAAACAGAAGAGCTTATGCCATTGCCAATTTCACTCAGTCATAAATTGGTTCGTCGTCTGGCAGAACTTCGTAAGTCTGGTGAAATCAGTTATCTTCGCCCAGATGCAAAATCACAAGTTACGGTTGAGTATGATGAAAATGACCGTCCAGTACGTGTGGACACAGTTGTTATTTCAACTCAACACGATCCAGAAGTCAGCAACGAACAAATTCACAATGATGTCATTAACAAGGTTATCAAAGAAGTTATTCCAGCCTCTTACTTGGATGAGCAAACAAAATTCTTCATCAATCCAACTGGACGTTTTGTAATCGGTGGGCCTCAAGGAGACTCAGGTTTGACTGGCCGTAAGATTATCGTAGATACTTATGGTGGCTACTCTCGTCACGGTGGTGGTGCCTTCTCTGGTAAAGATGCGACTAAGGTGGACCGTTCAGCCTCTTATGCGGCTCGTTATATTGCCAAGAATATCGTTGCAGCAGGTCTTGCTAAGAAGGCGGAAGTGCAATTGGCTTATGCTATCGGTGTTGCCCAGCCTGTTTCTGTCCGTATCGATACCTTTGGTACAGGAAGAGTAGTTGAAAGCAAGCTTGAAAAAGCAACTCGTCAAATCTTTGACCTTCGCCCTGCAGGGATTATCCAAATGCTGGACCTTAAGCGTCCAATTTACCGTCAAACAGCAGCTTATGGACACATGGGACGTACAGATATCGACCTTCCATGGGAACGTTTGGACAAGGTAGATGCTTTGAAAGAAGCAGTCAAATAAAATCTTGAGAGGGGGACTTCCCCTCTTTTTTACTGATAAAACATTTCACATACAAATAATTGAACTTTGGTAAAAATAAGACTATATATAGCTCTTCAGTTGTGTAGTATTAACAGAAGTTTAGTGGGTGAGTTCTTTATCATTTTCCTTATTCTGTTGACTATTTCATTCTGGTTTAGTATTTGGAAACTAGAAAAAGCACTAGCTAATAATTCACAATGTAATTCCAAAGATTTAGATCCGAAAACTGGAAATTTTTGTACTTTTACCTAGACAGTGGATAAACCCTTAATACGACTGAGTTTAAGGGGTAATGTACACTCTTTGAAAAATGTACTTTATAATCGAAATGTACTTTATTTTAAGATTGGATAAAGTACATTTTTTGATTTAGAAGCGTTCAATAAGTATCATTTATAAAGTACATTTTGGTAAAAAATATTAATACGTTCAATTGTACATTTTTTATGAAAATATTTCTTTTTTAATCATTACAAAACTCGTAAATGTTGAATACTTAGTGGTATAATTAAAACATAACATATAGAAAGAAATAGCCCTATGGAAAACAATCATAGTGAAGTTCAAAAAGATAAATTGACTATTGATAAAGTCCCAGTTCAAAACAATAACCTTACAGAAGCCCTAAGAGTTTTTCATGAGACACTTAATCATTCAAGGTTGATTGAGGTTCAAAATAGTATGCTACAAGCAAATAAAGCTGCTGAGGCTGCGTTATCCAGTTTTAATTTTTCTAAACAAATAGCTGAAACAACTAAACCGTTTCTAACAGAAATAAACTCAGCCACGTCTATTCTAAATAATCAAACATATCTTAAAATTCTATCTGATACAGAAGCAGCATTTAGTTCAATTCTTTTAAAAACTCAAATAGATAATATTGCACGAATACTTGAGCCTATTCATAATATTCTTGATAAATCTGCTCTTAATTTTACTGAAAGTTTAAAAGAATTTTTAAAGAAATACCATGAACCTTATTCTGAAACAGAAGCAGAAGCAATCACTTTAAATATTGAAAAACTTGCTGAAGAAGGTTGGGTAATCTACCATAGCTATAGTGATGACTATCGAACAATCTGCACTATAGATTTTGAAGTATTGATAAAGGAGTGGCAAACTCTATTAAAAGAAGATCTTGAAGATAAGGAGCTTATACAAGAGTTAAAAGATTCAACGTATTACTCAGAACCCCTGATAGATTCTATGATCGAAAGTTATAGAAGCCAAAATTATTACGCTGCTTATACGCTTGCTACTATAACTATTGATGGTGCATTAAACAGATTTTCAGAACAATTTTCAAATAAAAAAAGAATACCTGTGGGATACAGATCTGTCGACTTATTAAATAGTCAAATTGTTAATAAAACGTTTTCTGATATCAGTCTATTTCATTGGTTATTCAGATTTTTTGATGATACTGACAACTTTACACTAGAAGAACCTAATAGGAATATGATTAGTCATGGGCGGTGGGAACATCCACTCTTTGAAAAAGATTTTTTAAAGTTATTTAATGTGCTTTTGTGTATTCTAAACAACTTTGAGTTTTTTCAGGATAACCTGTTAGAAAAACAGTAAATTAGCACTATTAGTTAAATAAGGAAAGGTATTTGAAAATGAATATTGTTGTCAACACGGATTTTATTAATACTATAATCACTTCCATAATTACATCAGAGATCATTGGAGTGTTCATTTCAGAATATTATCAAAGAAAAACCTTAGTTAAAAAAATGAAAAGAGATTTTGTGATAGAACTCTTTGCGAATAGATATATATTAAAAGAAAGCTATTTGGGTGAGGGGAATGAATTAAATAGGACTCTCGGTAAAATACCGATTATTTTTTCTGATAACAAGGAAATAATTAACTGTTATGATAATTTTCTCTCTGTGATAAATGATAAAAATTTTTTAAGATTAATTAAATCTGTCTGTATGGATAAAAATGTGAATATTGATATTTCTAATTGGAATACTGAATATTGTAGTAGAGACGAAGTCTGTAGAAAAAAATCTACACTCCGTGGAATAGAAGATGCAAAAATAAAATGTGCAGAAGCTTTCTTTAAGCAACTTACCATTGATGGATATACGGTAACATTTCATACTCAGTTAAGCAGTAAAAACGTTAAACAGATTATCGAAGAAGTTTTAAAAGAGTAGTTAACAATAATAAATTCTTTGATTAAAGTTTTATTTTAAACCACTTTAATGGTCATTGAATGACTTTTTAAAGTGGTTTTTTGTTGTTAGAAAGACTTTGATTAAATCAGGATAATAAGCACTAAAAAATTTCCAGTTTTCACTTTGATAACGTACATTTTTAGCTATTTTTGTACAAAAAAATTTTTTAGTTATGATCTGTTTTGTTTGCAGGTCTAAGTCTTTTTATCACTTTAAAAAACTCCTACAACATCTTTCCGAAAAACTATAATTTTCTTGAAAAACAAATAAGTCTATGCTATACTACTTGTAGACTTATTTATGGAGAAAATACATGAAACGTGAGATTTTACTGGAACGAATCGACAAACTAAAACAAATCATGCCCTGGTATGTTCTTGAATATTACCAATCTAAGCTTGCTGTTCCTTACAGTTTTACAACCTTGTACGAATACCTCAAGGAATATGATCGATTTTTCAGCTGGGTTTTAGAGTCTGGTATCTCAAATGCCGATAAAATATCTGATATTTCTTTATCTGTCTTGGAAAATATGTCTAAGAAAGACATGGAATCCTTTATCCTTTACCTACGTGAACGTCCTTTACTGAATGCCAATACAACCAAGCAAGGCGTTTCCCAAACGACCATCAATCGGACCTTATCAGCTCTTTCCAGTCTTTACAAGTATCTGACCGAGGAAGTTGAAAACGATCAGGGAGAGCCTTATTTTTATCGTAATGTAATGAAGAAAGTTTCAACAAAGAAAAAGAAAGAAACGCTTGCTGCCAGAGCTGAAAACATCAAGCAAAAACTCTTTCTTGGTGATGAAACAGAAGGTTTTCTTACTTATATTGACCAAGAGTACCCACAACAGCTCTCAAATCGAGCTCTATCATCGTTTAATAAAAATAAGGAACGTGATTTGGCTATTATCGCCCTTCTCTTGGCATCTGGTGTCCGTTTATCTGAAGCTGTTAATCTGGATCTAAGAGATCTCAATCTCAAGATGATGGTTATTGATGTCACTCGAAAAGGTGGCAAACGTGACTCGGTCAATGTCGCTGCCTTTGCTAAGCCTTATCTAGAGAATTATCTAGTCATTCGAAATCAACGCTATAAGACTGAAAAGACGGATATTGCACTCTTTCTAACTCTCTATCGAGGTGTTCCCAATCGTATTGACGCATCCAGCGTTGAAAAAATGGTTGCTAAATACTCTGAAGACTTCAAAGTTCGTGTAACCCCCCACAAACTGCGCCATACCCTAGCAACTAGGCTCTATGATGCTACTAAATCGCAAGTTTTGGTCAGCCATCAGCTAGGACACGCCAGTACACAAGTCACTGACCTCTATACCCATATCATAAATGATGAACAAAAGAATGCCTTGGATAGTTTATAGATCGCATAAATTAAATTATGTAATAAATAAGAAAGGGATTCAATAAACTATTAATCTTATTTGATCATATCAAATACAATTGCTAACAGAGTAAACAGCTTTAAAGAATATGAAATAAAATTTATGTGGCCACTAGCTTGCCTTTCTTTGTAATATCCTGGATATGCAAATCACTTATAATTGGTATTCATCTCAAAATAAGAGGATTCCACAAAAATAAATCAAATTGAGCACTTATAAAAACATGATGCTGCCTGCGATGTCCAATATTTTAGCTGAAAATAAAATCCCTCTAAAAACTATCATGGACAGGGTTGGCCATTCTGATTCTGAGGTCACCAATTCCATCTATACCCACGTCACAAAGAACATGAAAGATGAAGCAATCAATGTACTGGACAAAGTGATGAAAAAGATTTTTTAAAAAGTTTTGCCCCTTTTTTGCCCCCTAAATACAAAAATAGCCCTTCGGATAAAATCCGAGGGGCTAGAAACGTTGTTAAATCAACGATTATTTTTTAAGGTTGTAGAATGATTTCAATCCACGGTATTCTGCAACTTCACCAAGTTGGTCTTCGATGCGAAGCAATTGGTTGTATTTAGCGATACGGTCTGTACGTGAAAGTGAACCAGTCTTGATTTGTCCTGCGTTAGTTGCAACTGCGATGTCAGCGATTGTTGAATCTTCAGTTTCACCTGAACGGTGTGATACAACGGCAGTGTAACCAGCTTCTTTCGCCATTTCGATAGCATCGAATGTTTCAGTAAGAGTACCGATTTGGTTAACTTTGATAAGGATTGAGTTAGCAGCACCTTCTGCAATACCTTTTTCAAGGTAAGAAGTGTTTGTTACGAAGAAGTCGTCACCAACCAATTGAACTTTACCACCAAGACGTTCAGTAAGAGCTTTCCAACCGTCCCAGTCATTTTCATCCATACCATCTTCGATAGTGATGATTGGGTATTTGTTTACCAATTCTTCAAGGTAGTCGATTTGTTCTGCAGCAGTACGCACAGCTGCTCCTTCACCTTCGAATTTAGTGTAGTCGTAAACTTTACGTTCTTTATCGTAGAATTCTGATGAAGCACAGTCAAATCCGATAAATACGTCTTTACCAGGAACATATCCAGCAGCTTCGATAGCAGCAAGGATAGTTTCAACTCCATCTTCAGTTCCTTCAAAACGAGGAGCAAATCCACCTTCGTCACCTACGGCTGTTTCTAAACCACGAGATTTAAGGATTTTCTTAAGAGCATGGAAGATTTCAGCACCCCAACGAAGAGCTTCTTTGAATGATGGCGCACCAGCAGGTACGATCATGAATTCTTGGAAAGCGATTGGAGCGTCAGAGTGAGAACCACCGTTGATGATGTTCATCATTGGAGTTGGAAGAACTTTAGTGTTGAATCCACCAAGGTAGCTGTAAAGTGGGATTTCAAGGTAGTCAGCAGCAGCACGAGCTACAGCGATAGACACACCAAGGATTGCGTTTGCACCCAATTTACCTTTGTTAGGAGTACCGTCAAGAGCGATCATAGCACGGTCGATAGCTTGTTGATCACGTACATCGTAGCCAATGATAGCTTCAGCAATGATGTTGTTTACGTTATCAACAGCTTTTTGTGTACCAAGACCACCGTAACGAGATTTGTCACCGTCGCGAAGTTCAACTGCTTCGTGTTCACCAGTAGAAGCTCCTGATGGAACCATACCACGTCCGAAAGCACCTGATTCAGTGTAAACTTCTACTTCAAGTGTTGGGTTACCGCGTGAGTCTAGGACTTCGCGAGCGTAAACATCAGTAATAATTGACATTTTTTACTCTCCTTATGAGTTAAATTTTTTACACCTCTATAATACCTTAAAACCCCTCCTTTTTCAAGAAAAAACGTTATCTTTGTGCAAATTTTCCTTAACTTTATAAAGTAATCGCTTTCTTTTATCTGTTTTATTCTAACTTTTATGATATACTGTTTTCATGACAGATTTATCAAAACAATTACTTGAAAAAGCTCATGGTGGGCCAAAATTAAATCCAGATGAGCAAAGACACTATCTTGGTACTTTTGAGGAAAGAGTTCTTGGATATGCAGATATTGACACAGCAAATAGCCCTCAGTTAGAAAAAGGTTTTTTATCTATTTTAGAAAATCTTCAGGAAAAAGCAGAACCACTATTTGTGAAGATTTCACCAACTATCGAATTTGACAAACAAGTTTTCTACTTAAAAGAAGCAAAAGAAACTGATAGTCAAGCTACCATTGTATCTGAAGAGCATACTTCTTCTCCTTTTGGCCTGATTATCCACACCAATGCACCAGTTCAAGTAGAAGAAAAGAACCTTCGACTTGCTTTTGCAAAACTTTGGGAAGTTAAAAAGGAAGAACCATCCAAAATATCCTTATGGAAAAAATGGTTTGGCTAAATCTTGCGCATATTTAATAAGTGCCCGATATTGACAGCTGTGCGCTCCAGATAGAGACTGGCATTTTTCAAACTATCTTCTAGAGGTTCACTTTTCTCCAAAATTGAAAAAGCCGCTTGGATATTCTCAAATGGTAGGGAAGGTAAATCTTCAGCAAGACTACCACAAATAGCAATGACAGGAACTCCGACAGGGGTTCTTTTTGCAACACCAATAGGCGCTTTACCTGCTAGGCTTTGACGATCTAGCCTTCCTTCTCCTACAACAACCAAGTCAGCATGTAAAACTTTCTTATCAAAGTTGATTAAGTTCAAGCAGGTATCAATTCCAGACACGATATTTGCCTGAGCAAAGGCATACAAACCGCCAGCAAGGCATCCACCAGCTCCTGCTCCTTTAATTTGCAATGTTGCAGGGGAGACTTTTTCATAAAAATCTCGGATCGCTTGATCTACGGCCTCAAACATAGTAGGATCTAGGCCTTTTTGCTTGCCAAACGTGTAGGTCGCACCTTGATATCCACATAAGGGACTGACGACATCTGCTAAAATACGAATTTGCACATCTTCAGGAATTTCATAGCTATTTTCTGTTGAAACAGAAGCTAATTTTAGTAAGGATTGACCGCAAGCAGGCAAGACATTTCCATCCCTATCATAAAATCGATAACCTAAACCAGCAGCAATCCCAATATCTCCATCATTACTGGACGTGCCACCAACGCCGATATAGATTTCTTTAATCCCTTGAGCAATGAGATGGCGAATCAACTCTCCGATACCACGAGTTTGGATTTGAAGTGGATTTCGTTTCTCTAGCGGAATTTTTCCAAGGCCAACCAAATCAGCAACTTCCAATAGTACCAGTTGTTCTTTTTGAAAATAGCGCATGGCTTCTTTTTGGCCAAAAGGTCCTGTCACTTGAATCCATTTTTCTTCTAGTTCAAGAGAATGTCGAATGGAATCTACTGTACCTTCTCCCCCATCACCAACAGGGCAGAGGAGACAGTCTACATCTGCTATCGATTGTTGGAAACCTTTTTTAATAGCTTTAGCTACCTCTTCAGAGGTCAAGCTTTCCTTAAACGAATCTGGTGCAATTACAATCTTCATATTTTCCCTCATTCTAAAAAGCCAATCAAAGGAAGAACTTCTAAAAAATCTCTCTTGTCAACATGATTTGGTATTTCCTGTTTCAGCACTTCTTTAGCACAAAAGGCGATTCCCAGTCCTGCTGACTTCAACATAAATAGGTCATTGGCCCCATCACCGATTGCAATCGTTCTTTCTTTAGAAAGTTTTAGTTCCTTTCTCCATTGTTCTAGAGTATCTTTTTTGACTTCGGGACTAATAATTTGTCCAACTAATTTTCCTGTTAAAAGACCGTCTTTGACTTCCAGTTGGTTGGCAGAGAAATAGGCAATGTCGAGGGATTTTGCTAATCTCTCAACTATTGGTGTAAATCCACCGGACACCAGACCAACTAGGATTCCATTATTTTGGAGAATGGAAATGAATTCCTGGGCATTTGACGTTAGATGAATAGTGTTGAAGACTTTATCAAAAACCGAAACAGGAAGACCTTCCAACAAGGACACTCTTTTTCGTAAACTGCTTTCAAAGTCCAACTCTCCTTGCATTGCCCGACTTGTAATCTGTGAAATTTCCTCCTCACGACCTGCCTCTTTACCCAAAAGATCAATCACTTCTTCTAGGATTAAGGTTCCATCAACATCCATAACACACAAACCTTTTACTTGAGACATCAGTTCTCCTCTCTAAACAGCCCAAAAATCGTATGAAGTCATCATACGATTTTATCTATTAATTAACTAAACTATGGTACAAGTCAAGGTATGACTTGCAGGCCGTATCCCATGAGAAATCACACTCCATAGCTTGTTTTTGTAGGTTTCTCCAAATGTCTGGATGATTTCTATACAAGTCCAAAGCTGTTTGGAAAGTCCAATTTAACCAATAAGGAGATAGATTGTCAAAGCTAAAGCCAGTACCGCTTCCTTCGATTGGATTGAAAGCGCGAACTGTATCTCGCAAGCCTCCAACTTCATGGACCAACGGCAAGGTTCCGTAACGCATAGCCATCATTTGAGACAAGCCACACGGTTCGAAACGACTCGGCATGAGGAAGAGGTCACAAGCAGCGTAGATTTCTTGAGCTAGTTTGACATCAAAAGTGATATTTGCTGATAGCTTGTCTGGGTAAATCTGAGCAAACCATGAGAAAGATCCTTCAAAGGCTGGATCTCCAGTTCCCAAAAGAACAATCTGAACATCATTTTGCAAGATATGGTGAAGACTTTCAACCACCACATCAAAACCTTTTTGACGTGTCAAACGAGAAACAATTCCCACCAGTGGAACGTCGGCTCTAACTGGCAAGCCAACTCTTTCTTGCAATTTTGCCTTGTTTTGGGCCTTCCCAGACAAATCTTCCTGATTAAAATGATAATCTAATAGGGCATCCGTCTGAGGATTATAAAGATCAGCATCAATCCCATTCACGATACCAGACACCTTGCCAGACTCCATTCGAAGAATTTGATCCAAGTTACATCCGAACTGACTGGTCATAATTTCATGAGCATAGCTAGGTGAAACGGTTGAAACACGATCTGCATAGAGAATACCTGCCTTCATCCAGTTCAGACAGTTGTTCCATCGAAGGGTGCCATCAGCGTAACGTTCAAAGCCAACTCCAAACAAGTCCCATAACATTCCTTCTGAAAATTGTCCTTGGAATTCCAAATTATGAATGGTTAAAACAGTTTTTATTCCTTGATAGGCTTGAATCCAACAGTATTTTTCCTTTAACAAGAAAGGAATCATAGCTGTATGGTAGTCATGAACATGGAGAAGGTCAGGAATAAAGTCAATCCTTTCCATAGCCTCAATGGCAGCCAGTTGGAAAAAGGCAAAGCGTTCTCCGTCGTCAAAATCACCGTAAACATGACCACGGAAGAAATAATATTGGTTGTCAATAAAGTAGAAGGTTACACCGTTTAAGACGGTTTTCTTAATCCCACAATACTGTCTGCGCCAACCGACACTCACCTCAAAATGAAGAACATCTTCAATCTGATTTCCAAATTTAGCCTCTACCATGTCATAGTAGGGTAAAATCACTGCAACTTCATGCCCAGCTTTTACCAGTGATTTAGGAAGAGCGCCAATGACGTCTCCCAAACCACCTGTTTTTGAAAAGGGTGCACCCTCTGCTGCTACAAATAAAATTTTCATGAATGAATATCCTCTGTTACTTTGCTACCTTTCTTAACGACAACTGGATGTTCTGCAGTTCCTCGAATCACAACACCATGTTCAACTTCAACACCCTTGTCCAAGATAGCATATTCGACCTGAGCCCCTTCTCCAATAACAACACGAGGGAAGAGCAGGCTATCTTTAACCAAGCTATCCTTGTGGACATGAATATTACGTGATAGAACCGAATTAGCCACTTGACCTTCAATGATACTACCAGAGGCAAACTGAGAAGTGCTTACCTTAGATGTATTAGCATAGTAAGTTGGTTCTTCGTTTTTAACCTTTGTATAAATCTTTTGATTTGGTGAGAAGAGAGAGTAGAATTTTTGTGATTCAAGCATATCTTTGTTAGCTTGATAATAAGACTCTACAGAGTGAATATTTGCCAGATAACCTGTGTACTCGTAGGCAAAAGCCCCTTCTTTTGCAGCCAAATCCCGTAAAACATAGCGCAACTTCTCTGGATGTTCTTTCTTAGCTTCTTCTTCTAAGCGTTCAATCAACCAAGGTGTATCAACGACAAAGATATCTGTAGACATGTTATAGATTTGATCTGGTAACTTGCTATCAAAGAGTTTATGAGAACGAACATGGTCTGTTTCATCCACTTCCAAGATTGCGTTTACTTCTGAAATGTCTTTCTTAGCTAGCTTTTTATAAACTACAGTGATAGGTCCCTTTGTTGTACTATGTAGATGGAAAACTTGGTTCAAATCAATATTAATCAAAACATCACAGTTAAGTGAAACTGTTTGGTTGGAGCCAGAACGTTTCAAATAAGTAAGAAGCTGTTGGTAGTATTCTTTTCCAACTGTACTACTTTCCACACGGGTATTGTAAATACCTAGATAATAGTGACTGAGAAGAGTTGATAAGCCCCACTCACGTCCTGAACGGATATGGTCAAAGACAGAACTGATATTATCTTGTTGGAAAATACCAAAGATACTACGGACACCTGCATTAGCAAGACTTGAAAGCGGGAAGTCAATCAAGCGATATTTACCACCAAATGGCAAACTAGCTACTGGACGGTGGTCTGTCAGTGTTGACATATCATGAAAACCAACTGTATTTCCTAAAATGGCAGAATATTTATCAATCTTCATCTGTTGCTACCCCCACTACTTCATTATATCCTACAACTTGTACTTCTTCTGTTCCATCAATTTCGACACCGTCAGAAATAACTGCACCTTCACCAATAATGGCACGTTTGATTTTAGCTCCCTGACCAACAATTGCACCACTCATGATAACTGAATCTACTACTTCTGCCCCTTCGCGAACTTGCGCACCTGTTGAAAGGATAGAATGTTTAACAGTTCCATCTACAAAACAGCCATCAACAACCAAGGAATCTTCCACATGAGCATTTGCCCCAAGGAAGTTTGGTGGTGAAATTAAGTTTCTTGAGTAAATCTTCCATTGACGGTTACGGCTATCCAAGGCATTTTCTGGAGAAATGTACTCCATGTTCGCTTCCCAAAGCGACTCAATAGTACCAACATCTTTCCAGTAACCATTAAATTCATAGGCATAGACACTTTCACCTGACTCAAGGTAATTTGGAATGACATTTTTACCAAAGTCTGACATATCTACATTGCTCTTTTCAGCAGCAACGAGCATATTGCGGAGACGTTGCCAATCAAAGATATAGATCCCCATAGAAGCTTTTGTAGATTTAGGTTGAGCTGGTTTTTCTTCAAATTCAACAATGCGGTTATTGGCATCTGTATTCATGATACCAAAACGGCTAGCTTCTTTCAGAGGAACATCCAGAACTGCTACTGTCAAACTAGCATTATTATCCTTGTGTGACTGGAGCATATCATCATAGTCCATTTTGTAGATGTGGTCCCCAGACAGAATCAAGACATACTCAGGATTGACACTGTCAATATAATCAATATTTTGGTAAATAGCGTGGCTAGTCCCCTCAAACCAACGATTTCCTTCACTTGCAGAATACGGTTGAAGAATAGAGACACCAGAATTAATACCGTCTAATCCCCAACTTGAACCGTTTCCAATATGATTGTTAAGAGCAAGTGGTTGATACTGGGTGATGACTCCAACATTGTGAATCCCTGAGTTGGCACAGTTTGAAAGAGCGAAGTCAATGATACGGTAGCGTCCGCCAAATTGTACAGCTGGTTTCGCAAGGTTTTGAGTGAGTTTTCCGAGACGAGTTCCTTGCCCACCGGCAAGAATCAAAGCTAACATTTCATTCTTCATTTTCTACTCCTTTTTGGTTTTTACTTGTGACGGTTTTTGCAGATTTCAAGCGGCGTTTGATTTTCCAAACACTTGCTCCCATAGCCGGTAGGGTAAAGGTCAAGGTCTGCTCATAATCTTTCCATAGTCCTTCTTGCGTTTGAACAGTTTGATTATGTTCTTTCCAAACGCCTCCCCACTCTTCTAACTCAGTATTCCAGACTTCTTCATAAATCCCTGCAACAGGTAGTCCAATTGTAAAATCTTTTCGTTCAACAGGTGCCATATTAAAGACGCAGACTAGCATGTCGCCCTTCTTACCCTTACGGATGAAGGAAAGAACACTCTGGTCTCGATTATCCGCATCAATGATTTCAATACCATCATAGCTGGTATCGATTTCCCACAGACAGCGATGATCTTTGTAAAACTGGTTTAGCTGAGAAGTGAAATACTTCATCTTAGCATTCATTGGATCTTCTAGATTAGACCATTCCAACTGCTCTTCAGATTTCCATTCTAGAAATTGGCCGTATTCGCTACCCATGAAGAGCAATTTCTTACCAGGGTGACAAATTTGGTAAGTGTAGATATTGCGTAAGCCTGCGAATTGATTATAGCGATCTCCCCACATCTTGTGCATCATACTCTTCTTACCGTGAACCACTTCGTCATGTGAGAATGGTAGGAGATAGTTTTCATTGAAAACATACATAAAGCTGAAAGTCACCAGGTTAAAGTCATATTTACGATAAATCGGATCTTCTTCATAGAATCGGAGAATATCATTCATCCAGCCCATATTCCACTTGTAGTCAAATCCTAGACCACCAAGCTCTTTCATTCCCGTAATCTTGGTTGCTGACGAACTTTCTTCTGCGATCATCATCACATCTGGATGTGCTAGTTTAATGACATCATTCAAGCGTTGAAGGAAATAATATCCTTCATAGTTGAGATTTCCACCATCTTTATTAGGTGTCCATGGAGCATCATCGTAGTCAAGATAGAGCATGTTGCTAACCGCATCCACACGAATACCATCTAGATGGTAAAAGTCAATCCAAAACTTAATACTAGAAATCAAGAAGGACTGGACTTCATTTTTTCCAAGGTCAAAATTGAGAGCGCCCCAACCATAGTTATGAGCCTTATTATGGTCTTGGTACTCAAAAGTCGGTGTCCCGTCATAATAAGCTAAGGCATCATCATTAATGGTGAAATGACCAGGTACCCAGTCTACAATAACCCCAATATTGTTTAAGTGACATTCCTCAACAAAATCTTGAAACTCTTCAGGGCGACCATAAGCATGCTCTAAAGCGAAGTAACCCATAAGCTGGTAACCCCAACTCAAACCGAGAGGGTGAGACATCAAGGGCATAAACTCAATGTGAGTATAGTTCATCTCAACTAGGTAAGGAATGAGTTCATCTTTCAATTGAGCAAAACTATAAGGACTTCCATCTGGATTTCTCTTCCACGATCCAGCATGAACTTCGTAGATATTGACAGGACGTTCAAAGAAAGTCCAACGTTTTCTGCGAGCTAACCAAAGCCCATCCTTCCATTTCTTTTCTGGAATCTCTGTTAAAATAGCTCCAGTACCCGGACGTGCCTCATACCGTACAGCCAAAGGATCAATCTTCATCAGCTGATGACCATTTGCACGTGTGATATGATACTTGTAAATTTGGCCTTCATGAGCAAGGCTGGTAAAGACTTCCCAGACTCCAAATTCATTTCGTTCCATCGGAATTTGATTTTCTACCCAATTCGTGAAATCCCCCACCAAGTGAACAGCCTGAGCATTGGGAGCCCACACACGAAATGTATAACCGTACTCTCCATTTAGTTCTTCCCTATGTGCTCCTAGATAATGCTGAAGGTGAAAATTTTCTCCTGTCATAAAGGTGCGCAAAGCTTCTCTTTTATCCATAATACCTCCTCTTTTTCTGTAAGCGTTTTCTATAGATTTATTATACTACCTTTTTAGGGAAGATTCAAGTAAATTACGGAATTTGCAAAAAAATCTTTTGAAAGTCTTCAACAAATTCACTGATGTGTTCACTTGTAAATCAAGAAATTTTCAAACAGATTATGAAAACGAATTGTTTTTTTACAATACTATCACAAAGTTCGTCATTTTACTAATAAAATTGTTGTTTTAAAGTAAAAAATAAAACCAGGAAAACAATTTCCTGACTTTACATTTTATTAAACATCAAAAACAATGGATTTGACATTTGTCATCGCTTCAATGCTATATTTAATTCCTTGCACTCCAGCTCCAGAACCTTTGACACCAAGGAATGGGAAATTATCTGGACCACGTTGGGTTTTATTATTAATATGAACTGTACCCACTTCAAGTTTTTCAGCAATTTCAAAAGCCTTTTTGAAATCATTTGTAAAGACCGAGGATTGAAGGCCGAATTCAGATTCGTTGGCAAAGGCAATTGCTTCTTCTACATTAGCCACACGAATAATTGGTAAAACAGGACCAAATGGCTCTTCCCATGCTACTTTCATATCTTTTGTCACTTGGTCAAAAAGCACTGGCCAGAGAAGATTGCCCTCACGTTTGATTGGTGTAAGAGCCTGAGCCCCTTTTTCTTGTGCATCCTCAATCAAGCCCCAGATGAAGTCGGCTGAAGCATTGTCAATAACAGGTGTAATATCAGCATTGTCAAATGGGTCACCAACTGTTAATTTAGCAACCTCTGCTTGAAGCAAAGTAACTAATGTATCTGCTACACTTTCAAGAACAATGACACGTTTAATGGCCGTGCAACGTTGGCCTGAGTAGCTAAAGGCACCCGCAACAATTTGCTTGGCAGCATGTTCCAAATCTGCATCTTCTAGTACAAGAGCTGCATCTTTCCCGCCAAGCTCCAGCATGATAGGACGCATACCAGCTAAACGACCAATACGTTCTCCGATAGGAGTTGAACCTGTAAAGTTGATGAAGTTGACTTCTTTGTGCTCAATGATATAATCCCCAATTTCTGAACCACGACCAGTAATGGTATTGAAAACACCTGCTGGAATTCCTGCTTCTTCAAAGGCTTTAGCCAACAAGAGACCAGAAATAGAACCTTGTGTTGGTGGCTTGAACATAACCACATTCCCTGCAATCAAGGCCGGAGCAATCTTAGAACCAGAAAGATTAACTGGATAGTTAAAGGGAGCAATAGCTAGCACGACTCCAACCGGCTCACGACGGACAACAGCCAGTTTGTTTTTACTTGCTGCCTCAAAACCACCACCTTCCATTGCTTGTCCAGTGATACGGAGACCTTCCTCAGCAGCATAACGAATCAAGTCTGCTGTACGCACTACTTCTCCAATGGCTGCTTTAATCCCTTTTGCTACTTCTTTGGCAAGGATAGTACCAATTTTTTCTTTATCGCGTTCTAAAATAGCTGATGTTTTATGCAAATAAGCCGCACGTTCAACTGCTGACAAAGCACGCCATGCAGGCAAGGCTGCACGCGCAGCTTGCATAGCCTCATCTACTTCTGCTTGGCTCATAGCGGGTACTGTCCCTAATTCTTCTTGATTGATTGGTGAATAAATCGTAATTTCTTTTTCAGATGATTTCCATTCTCCATTTACTAAATTATTATATCTTGTCAAATTCTCGTCCTCCTGAAAATGATTAAGATATATTTTACCAAATTTTCAGAAAATTACAACCCTTTTTGCAATATTTTTGAGATTATTTTCACAAGCTTGACTTTTCAAACTATTTGAACTCTTTTGTTAAGCAGTCAGTACAAGAAGAAAAGGCTTAGATGAACTAAACCTTTTTCATGCTATGTTATTTTTCATTGAGTTTTATAATTTTTAGCAAGAAGATATCCTAGAAATTATACGACACAATTGAAAACTTTTGATTTTTTCTACAAGACTTTAAAGACGCTGGTGCTAACGCCACCAACCATGTCTTTATCACTTAAATGGCTATTGGTCACCAATAGTTCTAGATTTCCAGCATTTTCAAACTGGAAGTCTTGCCCTTTAGTATTAAATACAACCAGTAAATGGTCTTCCCCTTGAATCTCATAGACAATCAAACCACTATGTTCATTTGCTGAATGAACAAAAACATGATGGTAAATTTCATCATAAGTAGGGTAAGAAAAGGCACCGGTTCCTGTCTTCAATCGAATCATCTGACGGATAAACTCAATACTATCTTGACGCTCATTAATCAAGTCCCAGTTCACTTGGTTCACACTGTCTGGAGCATTATAGCTATTCATAGCACGCTCTCTATCATCATGGGTCAACTCACCATTTTCACCAGTCGCAACTAGTTTGGTACGACCAAATTCTTGACCGATTTCCATAAAGGCCATCCCTTGCATGAGTAGGTTCATAGCTGTGGCTGTCTCAACCTTGCGCATGATTTGTTCTGAACTTTGGTCTGGATGAAGAGTTGCCAATAAATCGTGAAGATTGTAATTGTCATGGGCTTCCACATAGTTAAGTACTTGATTTGGATGTGTATAGGTTCCTAATTCACGACTGCCTAGGATTGCTTTGGCAAGAATTGGCTCTGTCGCAGCACCGCTGACAAAACCTGATTTAATTGCACCGTAAACTTCTCCACCTTTGACAGCATCACGCTGATTGTCATTAAAGAAACCAATATTTGGCATTTCGTAGGCGTTGTCCTTCTTAGCCTTATCATAAGGGGCAAGACCTGTTCCCATGTCCCAACCTTCTCCATAAAGGATAATGTTAGGGTCAATTTCATTCAAACTCTGACGAATCATCTGCATAGTCTTGACATCATGAATCCCCATCAAGTCAAAACGGAAGCCGTCAATATTGTATTCCTGTACCCAGTATAGGAGGGAATCAATCATATACTTGCGGAACATTTCGTGTTCACTGGCTGTTTCATTTCCAACACCCGTTCCATTCTGGAAGGTACCGTCTGGGTTCATACGATAATAGTAATCAGGGACAGTTGTTTGGAAAGGTGCATCAACAACTGAGAAGGTATGATTATAGACCACATCCATAATAACACCAATACCTGCATCGTGATAAGCTTGAACCATGGTCTTCAAATCACGAATGACCTGAGCTGGATCATCTGGATTAGTTGAAAGGCTCGTTTCTGGTGCGTTATAGTTTTGTGGGTCATAACCCCAGTTGTAGGTTACATTACCATCCTCATCGTATTCTTTATGACGGTCTGCAATTGGTTGCAATTGAACATAATTGTAGCCCAGCTTCTTGATGTAATCAAAAGCAGTTGACTGGCCGTACTGGTTAACTGTTCCAGTCTGAGCAGCACCTAAGAAAGTTCCTCTAAGATGTTCATCCACACCTGAGGTCGGTGATTTGGTCAAATCACGAATGTGCATTTCACAGATAACTGCCTTACATGGGTTTGCCAAGCGCCAAGTAGCCTCAGAACCATGCTTAACCTCGAAGTTTTCGACTTGTTTTTCTGCATGGCTTAGAATAGCAGAACGTTTGCCATCAGGACTGGTAGCAATGGTATAAGGATCGCGTGTCAGTGTTTGGTGATGAGGGAATTGGACTTGATACTGATAAGTCTTACCAGTCAAATCTTCCTCAACATCCAAACTCCAGACACCAATAGTATTGTCCTTATGGTTATAAGAGTAGCTATTGCCTCTCTCCATATCAAAAGTCTTCCAAACAGGTGCATCATTAGTAGCTGATTCATAAACGACAACCTGCACTTCTGTCGCTGTTGGAGCCCAGAGGGCAAAATGAGCCTGATTGTCCTCTACACAGCACCCCAATTCACCTTGGTAGCCCCAGTGGTGGTCGAAACTAGCACTATTGATAGCCTTATCAAAGGCAAAAGGATTTTGATTTTTATAGAAAGGACTTGCAATTGCAGGATTTTCAGAATAATAAATTCTATCATCCCCTTCCAAAATCCAGACCTCTGTTAAGAGAGGATAGTGATTAAAACGGATAGCATACTCTTTACTGGTTTGGCCAGTATGAACCACAAAATTCAAGCTTTCTAAGGGATGAGCACTGGGATGTTCAAAACTAAATGAAGCACCAAAATAATCTTCTTTGTAGGTTAGCAAATCAATTCGCTGGTCCTGACTTTTTACAAAAGAGCAAGTGTCATATTCTCCATTCTTGCGGTGGTAATGAATGCGCATAGGGTAGTTATACATTTTTTATTTTTCCTTTTTTTTATTTGTTTCTGTTTTACTAATAAATTTTTGACTAATTTTGTCCCGATTAACAAACTAGTTATACTGTCTAAACTCTGGTTTTAAACTATCATTACAGACTTTCTAGCCAAGCTTCATCTCGAACCTCGATACCAAGTTCTTGTGCTTTTTGCAGTTTACTTCCTGCATCCGCTCCTGCAACGACGAGGGCGGTCTTTTTAGAAACACTGCCTGTCACTTTGGCACCCAGACTTTCGAGTTTACTTTTAGCTTCTGAGCGCTTGAGACGTTCCAATTTTCCAGTCAATACCACGGTCAAACCTGACAAGGCCGCATTCGCAACTACTGTCTGACCTTTATAGTCCAGATTGACCCCAGCTTCTCTCAATTCTCTGAGGAGAATTTCAGAGCCTTCTGTCGCAAAATAAGTCTGAAGACTCTTGGCAATCACACCACCCAAACTTTCAATACTAGCCACTTCCTCTGGATCTGCCTGAGCCAGATTTTCAATTGAATGGAAATGTTGGAGTAAGAGCTGACTGACCTTGCTTCCTACATGGCGAATTCCCAAACCAAACAAGAGTTTTTCAGCAGAGTTTTCCTTTGATGCTTGAATAGCATGATAGAGTTTACCAGCAGACTTTTCCTTAACCCCCTCTAAAAGGAGGAAATCCTCTTCTTGCAAACGGTAAATATCCGCTACATCCTTGACTAAATTAGCAGCAAATAGCTTCTCAACAATAGATGGACCAAGCCCTGTAATATTCATGGCATCTCGAGAGGCAAAGTGAATCAAACCTTCCATGATTTGGGCAGGACAACGCGGATTGATACAACGCAGGGCCACTTCATCTTCAAAGTGCAACAAGTCAGAGTTACAACTTGGACAGTTTGTAGGGATATCTAGTTTTTCTTCAGAAATCCGTTTGGACTCTACCACACGTAAAACGGCAGGGATGATGTCCCCGGCCTTATAGACGATGACCGTGTCATCTTTGCGGATATCTTTTTCAGCAATATAATCCACATTGTGCAGGGTCGCACGGCTAACAGTTGTTCCGGCTAGTTGTACTGGTGTTAGATTCGCAGTTGGGGTTACAACACCCGTACGGCCAACTGTCCAATCAACTGATAAGAGTTGAGCTTCTTTTTCCTCAGCAGGAAACTTGTAGGCCACTGCCCACTTTGGAGCCTTAACGGTAAAACCAAGTTCTTCTTGGCTTGCTAGGTCATTGACCTTGATCACCACCCCATCGATATCGTAAGGCAGATTCTCCCGTTCTTGTCCTACTTCTTGGATAAAATTCCAGATTTCATCTATGTTTTCAGCGAGAATTCGCTTAGGATTGACTACAAAACCTAGTTGTTCTAGGTGCTTCAAAACCTTTTCTTGACTATCACGAGTTGACGGGCTGGCTTCTTGATAGAGGAACGTTGCAAGATTGCGCTTGGCAACTACTGCTGTATCCAGCTGACGCAGGGTGCCTGCTGCCGCATTACGAGGATTGGCAAATTCAGGCTCTCCATTTTCTTGTCGTGCTTGGTTGACCTGGTCAAAAGAAGCGCGTGGCATATAACATTCCCCACGAACTGTGATATCTAATTCTTCTGGCAAAGTCAAAGGAATATCCTTAACACGCTTGAGGTTTTCCGTGATATTCTCTCCAACAGAACCGTCTCCACGTGTTGCCCCAGCAAACAAAATCCCCTTTTCATAAGTCAGTGAGATTGACAAACCATCGATTTTCAGCTCACAAATATAGGTTGGATGAGCCACTTCCTTACGAACACGCGCATCAAAAGCTTCAAGCTCCTCACGTGAAAAAGCATCCTGCAAACTATAAAGAGGATACTGATGACTGTATTTTTCAAAACCATCTAAGACTTTGCCACCAACACGATGGGTCGGACTGTCTGCTAACACTTGATCTGGATAGGCAGACTCCAACTCGACCAACTCACGGTAAAGGCGGTCATACTCACTGTCTGAAACCGAGGGATTGTCGCTGGTATAGTACTCAGTCGCATAGCGATTGAGCAAGGCGACTAACTCATTCATTCTTTTATTCATAAGACCATTTTACCATAAACTAAGCCCTCCTCACAAACGAGAAGGGCGAAAAAAACACTTAGATTGAAATTATTTTTGAAGTCAAAGCAAACTTATGTCTCTTTTTCAAAACGGGTTCGAACATATCCGAGAGCTAAGAAGGATAAGGTGACAACTCCAAGTCCAATAATCAAGAAAGAATAAAGATGAACACTTGGAAGCCAGGTCATTAAACCTGTTGCAATAGGCATAAATAGTATAGCTAAGGTATAAATCGAACTGAGAACTCTTCCCAGATATTCACCTTCAACCTTGGTTTGTACTTGAGTAAAAAAGTGAATATTGAAAATCGTCATAAAGAGTTCACAAACAAAGTTCCCTGAAAAAGTCAGATAGGAGGGGAGGGTGAATCCCATTATCATCACTCCAAACCCAGTCAGAGCCAATAAAAACAGAAGCATTTCCATACTGGCTTTAATCTTACTAGCTAGCAAAGCCCCAACAATAGATCCGATAGCCCCCATTGTCAAAATAGTGGCATAGGCACCTTGTACTCCATAGAGCTGATTTGAAAAGGGAAGGAGATAATTAAAAGCTGCGAAGAAAAAATTGATACTTGAAGCCATGACTAACAAAAAGAAGATTTCCTTTTGCTTCACAATATAGTGAACTCCCTCCTTGATATCAGAAAAAATAACTCTGAATGTGAGTTTCTTCTCCCCAAAAGCCTTCTCTTCTTTTTTGGGAAGCAAGGCTACCAAACCAAAAGCGAGGAAAAAACTAAGGGCATCTAATACCAAGGTAATGCGAAGACTTGCAAATTGTAAAACCAGAAAAGAAAGCACAGGAGAACTCACACTGACAACCTGCATCACCAACTCTAAACGAGAATTGTAAAGAACCAGTTCATCCTTCTCTACCAATTCTGTGATAATGGCCTTATTTGCCGGTCTAGAAAAGGCAAAAGCAATAGCCTGCACAATATTGGCAAAAATCAAAGCGCCAATCATCCAGCTGTCATTCCTTATGAAAGAAATAGCCAGACAAAGAATCCCACAAACAAGGTCTGTCATCATTAAAATCCTACGACGAGAAAAACGGTCTGAAATGACTCCGCCAAAGGGATTTACGAGAATAGATGTGACGAGTTCAGAAATCTGATACATTCCTAAAACAGTTTGCCCGATAGCCCCCATGGAAGCCAACCAGACACTATTTCCATAATCATAGAGCATATTACCTATCTTGTTAACAGCTCCACGACTAATCAACTGTACTGCGTAGCGATTCATATAAAAAACTCCTCTCAAATTTTGAAACTATTGTATCAAAACCGAAAGGAGCTTTTTATTTTTTCCCTTATTTGGGAAAATTAATCTTTGACAAATTTTTCGTAGTGTTCCTGATAGTAGGCTACTTGCTCTGGGAGACCTAGCACGTCAAAAATATGCATGGCCTCTTGCATCTGTCTACAACCTTCTTTACACTTTCCTTTTTGGTACAAGGCAAAACCTTTGAGGTAATGTAAAATATTTCGTTCATACAGACTAATGTTTTTACCAATAATCTTCTCTGTATAAGCCTCAAAATAGCTTGCATTGTCAAAAGAAGAATGCTCTAAACAATGCTGGTAACAATTGAGGGCCAAAATCAACACTAATCTCTTATGGCGACCAATCTCTAGGTAAAATTCCTCCCTCTCCATAACTTCTCTACCAATCCGAGTGACATAATCCACATCGTAGAAACTATAGAGGTTACCAAACAGAATCAACTCATACATGGTCCATTCTTCTGTTTTAAAGAGATAATCTGCTACCTTATCCAAATCATCCTGCTTCATCTCATAACTCGAATCTCTTTGACAAATCAAACCTTGTAACAAAATCCAGTTCAGCTCAAAATAGAGAGGATTTGTCGAACTCTTAGCCTTTTCAAGTTGTTCTTCTTGAAGCTTTTGAAAACCTGCAATATCATTTGAGTAGTAAAGCGGGATAATCTGTGCCATCATAGCAACATGTTCATGATTTTGAAAATCCCTAGCCTTGTCCATGAAATTTTCGATTGTTACATGAATATTATCCAAAATCTCAAAGAAACGCGAGACTGCTAGGTCAGACTCCCCAAGCTCAAAGCGAGATAACTGAGAGGTAGAGCAAGACTCCCCTGCCGCCTCCTTTAAAGAATAATTTCCACTTGTCCGAAATTCACGAAATACTTTTCCAAGATGTTCCATCTTTACACCTGCTCTGATAATTCTTCCCATTCAAGCATAGCTTCTTCCTGACGGTGGCTGATTTTGTCCAGCTCAGCCTGCAATTCCATGAGTTTTTCGGCATCGTTTGTTTCCAACATTTGTTCAGAAATGGCTTGGCTTTGACTTTCTAACTCTTCTATTTCAGCTTCTAGATTTTCGATTTGTCGCATGAGTTTGCGAACTTCTTTTTGACTTTCTTTCTGGGCCTGATAGTCATTGACTGGGCTTGCTTCTTTTGCTTGATTGCTGGTTGAAGCTTCCTCTATCTGACTGACTTCCATTTCAGCCTTTTTATCGACATAATAGTCGTAATCTCCAAGGTAGAAAGTTGAGCCATTCTCAGACAATTCCAAAACATGAGTTGCTACACGATTGATAAAGTAACGGTCGTGGCTGACGAATAGAAGAGTTCCATCAAAGTCAATCAAGGCATTTTCTAGCACTTCCTTGCTATCAATATCCAAGTGGTTGGTCGGCTCGTCCAGAATCAAGAAGTTGTTGTTTTCCATAGACAATTTAGCCAAAAGCAAACGAGCTTTTTCGCCACCAGATAACATGCCGACTGATTTTTTAACATCATCTCCTGAGAAAAGGAAGGCACCAAGACGGTTACGAATTTCAACTTCAGGTGTCAGTTTAAAATCATTCCAGAGTTCATCCAGTACAGTATTACTTGGTGTCAGCTTGCTTTGGGTTTGGTCATAGTAACCAACCTCAACATTAGCTCCAAATCGCTTTTCACCCTTGATAAAGGGAATTTGGTCCACGATTGATTTAATAAAAGTTGACTTGCCAATACCATTGGGACCAACGATGGCGACAGCATTCATCTTACGAAGGTCTAGGTTAATCGGTTGTGACAAGACTTCCCCATCATAGCCAATAGCCGCATTTTCAACAGTCAAAACAACATTACCAGACGTTTTTTCAGACTGGAAAGCCATGTTGGCTGCTTTCTTACCAGCTTCAGGCTTGTCCAAACGTTCCATTTTTTCCAGTTGTTTACGACGGGATTGGGCACGTTTGGTCGTCGAAGCACGGACTAGATTACGATTGACAAAGTCTTCCAGAGCAGCGATCTCCTTCTGCTGCTTTTCATAGTTTTTTGCCTCAGTAGCTAGCTTCTGCTCTTTCAACTCGACAAACCGAGAATAATTGCCCACATAGCGATCCAAGGAATGCTTGGTCAAATCTAGCGTAATTGTCGCAACCTTGTCTAAGAAATAACGGTCGTGGCTGACAATAATGAGGGCACCGCTATAATTTACCAAGTAATTCTCTAGCCAGGCGATGGTTTCGATATCCAAGTGGTTGGTTGGCTCGTCCAAGACCAAGAGATTAGGCTTTTCAAGGAGCATTTTGGCCAGCGCCAGACGAGTATTTTGACCACCAGAAAGCTCAGCAATTTTCATCTGCCACATAGACTCGTCAAACTTGAATCCATTCAAAATCGCTCGAATATCAGCTTCATAGGTAAACCCTCCTGCTTGGCGAAAATTCTCAGATAAGCGGTCGTAATCTGACATCAGCTTATTCAAGTCCTCACCAGACTTTTCACCCATCTCCAGCTCCATCTGACGAAGTTGTTTCTCAGTCCGACGCAAGTCATCAAAGACATAAAGCATTTCATCGTAGATGGTATTTTCAGACTCAAAACGGCTATCTTGGGCTAGGTAAGACAGAGAAATATCTTTTTTCTTATTGATTTCTCCGCTAGTTGGCTCCTCTTCTCCAACTAAGATCTTTAAAAGAGTAGACTTACCTGCACCATTTTTCCCAACAAGGGCAATCCGATCTCGTTCATCAACCTGCAGGTTGATATTATCAAAAAGAACCTCTCCTGCAAAAGAACGTTCAATTTTATTAGCTTGTAAAATAATCATACAAGTAGTATAGCATGTTTCCCTAAGGCATTCAAGACTTGATAAACAGGCATATGTCACTACTTTTCTGAAAATTATGCTACCGTTTTACTAAAACGCTAAAAAGTGCTATAATGTGAACGGTTAAAACAATTTACAAAAAGGAGAATTTTAATGTCTTACCAAGAAAATTACCAGAAATGGGTTGATTTTGCGGAGCTTCCTGACTACCTTCGTCAAGATTTGGAAAATATGGATGAAAAAACAAAGGAAGATGCCTTCTATACAAATCTTGAATTTGGTACTGCAGGTATGCGTGGCTTGATTGGTGCTGGTACAAACCGCATCAACATCTACGTTGTTCGCCAAGCTACTGAAGGTTTGGCTCGTTTGATTGAATCAAAAGGTGGAAACGAAAAAGAACGTGGTGTCGCAATCGCCTACGATAGCCGTCACTTCTCACCTGAGTTTGCCTTTGAATCTGCGGCAGTTCTTGCTAAACATGGTATCAAATCTTATGTATTTGAAAGCCTTCGTCCAACTCCAGAACTATCATTTGCAGTTCGTCACCTCAACTGTTTCGCGGGTATCATGGTCACAGCTAGCCACAATCCTGCACCATTTAACGGTTACAAAGTTTACGGTGAAGACGGTGGACAAATGCCTCCACATGATGCAGACGCTTTGACTACTTATATCCGTGCAATCGAAAACCCATTTGCGGTAGAAGTTGCTGATGTGGAAGCTGAAAAAGCTTCTGGCTTGATTGAAGTTATCGGCGAAGCTGTTGACGTAGAATACCTTAAAGAGGTTAAAGACGTAAACATCAACCCAGCCTTGATTGAAGAATTTGGTAAAGACATGAAAATTGTCTACACACCACTTCATGGTACTGGTGAAATGTTGGCTCGTCGTGCTCTTGCCCAAGCAGGATTTGACTCTGTTCAAGTCGTTGAAGCGCAAGCAACTGCTGACCCTAACTTCTCAACTGTAAAATCTCCAAACCCAGAAAGCCAAGCAGCCTTTGCCCTTGCTGAAGAACTTGGTCGTAAAGTTGGTGCAGATGTTCTTGTGGCAACTGACCCAGATGCTGACCGTGTTGGTGTTGAAGTTCTTCAAAAAGATGGTAGCTACCTCAACCTATCAGGTAACCAAATCGGTGCTATCATGGCAAAATACATCTTGGAAGCCCACAAAAACGCTGGAACTCTTCCTGAAAATGCAGCCCTATGTAAATCTATCGTATCAACTGACTTGGTAACGAAGATCGCTGAAAGCTACGGAGCAACCATGTTCAACGTTCTGACTGGTTTCAAATTTATCGCTGAAAAAATCCAAGAATTCGAAGAAAAACACAATCACACTTACATGATGGGATTTGAAGAAAGCTTCGGTTACTTGATTAAACCATTTGTACGTGATAAAGATGCAATCCAAGCCGTCCTTGTCGTTGCTGAACTTGCTGCCTACTACCGTTCACGTGGTTTGACACTTGCTGACGGTATCGAAGAAATCTACAAAGAATATGGCTACTATGCAGAAAAGACAATCTCTGTTACTCTTTCAGGTGTCGATGGTGCTGAACAAATCAAAGCGATTATGGCTAAATTCCGTAACAATGCTCCAAAAGAATGGAACAAAACAGCTATCACTGTCGTAGAAGACTTTAAAGCTCAAACTGCTACTGCTGCTGACGGTACTGTTACAAACTTGACAACTCCTCCAAGTGATGTGTTGAAATACACACTTGCTGACGATTCATGGATTGCCGTTCGCCCTTCAGGTACAGAACCAAAAATCAAGTTCTACATTGCAGTTGTAGGTGAAACAAACGAAGAATCACAAGCCAAGATTGCTAACATCGAAGCAGAAATCAATGCTTTTGTAAAATAAAACACTATAAAAGATGAGACCAACCAATCTCATCTTTTTTCGTATCAAATCTAAGCAATTTTAGAAACTTTATGGCATACTAGACATATCAATGAAAGCGAGGTAATCTCATGGAACAATTTTTAGATAATATCAAAGACCTTGAAGTCACTACAGTAGCGCGTGCGCAAGAAGCTCTTGATAATAAAGAAACTGCAACCTTCTTTATCGGTCGCAAAACTTGCCCTTACTGCCGTAAATTTGCAGGTACTTTAGCAGGTGTCGTAGCTGAAACCAAAGCTCACATCTACTTCATCAACAGTGAAGAACCAAGCCAACTCAATGAGTTGCAAGCATTCCGCTCACGCTACGGAATCCCAACTGTACCAGGCTTTGTTCACATTTCGGATGGACAAATCAATGTCCGTTGCGACTCTTCAATGTCAGCACAAGAAATCAAAGAATTCGCAGGATTGTAAAAAATCAGCTAACAAGTCTTAAAATCACAAAAACGCATAATGGAGCCGAAGAACGCTTTGTGAAGTACATAGATTTTTAGGATACTACAAAAATGTTGTATCCTTTTTTGTATCCCTTTTTTAAAAACAGGGTCTGCTTTAGGGTCTGTTTGTGACTCCCTTTTTCGCAAAAGAATACCAAGGAATACCAAAGACAAAAACAAAAAACGTTGATTTAACAACGTTTTACCAAGGAATTCAAAAGAATGCAAAGAAATAATGGAGCCGGTGGGAGTCGAACCCACGTCCAAACACCTGCCAACATATTTGTCTACAACCATAGGTTATGTATTAGTTTAACAGTCCCTCGACACATAACTCAAGCCTAGAAACTGCGAGTCTATCAATCTCTTATCAAGCCACTAGACAAGACTTGATCGTATCTCGCTAATAATAAGACCTGTCATTGAACACGAGCAATCCAAATCGGGTCACGCCTGCTGGTTTTTAGGCAGCTAGAGCGTAAGAAGTATTATTTTTTGCAGTTATATTTAACTGAGCGTTTACGTCGCCACACGAGTCGCAAAATATGCCTCATAATGCCTGTCGAATCCGTAACGACCCCAAAAGACAATAGAACCATTATACCTTATCTAACTCAAAAATGCAAAAAGAAAATCAATTAACTAAAAAAGATAGTCTTTCAAAGCTTTGGTCAAAACCTGATAACCAGCAACACTGAGATGCAGTCCATCAGTCGTATAATCTTTTTTTAGTTGACCTTCTTGGTCTATCAAACTATCAAAAACTGGCAAAAATTCCACCTGCATATAGGCAGAAGCAAGCTCTTGATAGGCGTGATTCCAGTTCTGAATTTTTTCATTCGTGCGGATATAGACTGTCTGCTTGTACTCCTCTCCCTCATTGACTGGCAAAATAGAAAGCAATTTAATCTCAGTCAATGGATAATCGTGAGTAATGGATTGTATGATAGCTTCGAGATTATTGAGAGTCTCATTCACAGGCACATCTTTTCCAATATCGTTCGTCCCAATTAAAAGGACAATTTTATCTACCGCCCCACCGTACAGATGCGCATCCAGATTCTCTAATAACAGTCCTGTCTGATAACCTCGAATGCCTCGATTGACAATCGTCTTCGAAGTCCCAAATAGTTCCTGCAGAGGATAATATTCGACAATGGAATCCCCAATAAAAAGAATGTCTGGCTCTACAACAGAAACCTGATTTAAGTGACGATACTTGGTTTGGATTTTACCTTGTTCCTTTAGGAGCCAATTTTCTAATAACTGTACTGCCACTTCATTCTCCTTTTTCTAACCAGTTCTCCAAGACTTGATAAACTCCTCCTTGGCTATTGGCTGGCGCTAGAGCAGTCGCCACAGCTTTGGCCTTGTCATCAGCATTTTCCATCGCATAGGCAATTCCAGCCATTTCAAGCATTTCAACATCATTTTCACTGTCACCAAAAGCCATAATTTGTTGGGGCTTCAAGTCCCAACGCTTGAGTAATTCTTCCAAGCCCCATGCTTTATGAATCCCAGCTTGAAGGATATCAATGCAACCATAGCCACTCGATACAGCCCGAACACGGCCATCAAAGAGATCATTGATTTCTTCCAAGACCGAACTCAAACGCTCCTCACCAACAACCATACTCATCTTGAGCACACCACCAAAGAGGTCAGAGGTTAATTCGTCCACAAATTGCATCCGTTGGTAGAATTTTTCAATCATTTCTGGAGTCATAAAACTTTCAAGGTCTGTAAAAATCGTACCTTCTTTGACGAAACCACCCTTCATAGCCGTCACAACAAACTGATCCTGACACGCTCGACCCTTGAAATGAGCCAAAGCCTTATCGACAATGGCATCATCCCAAGTCTGCGCCTGAATCAGTTCATTGTTTTCAAAAATACGAGCACCGTTTGCAACAACCAGAACCACTCGATCGACCAAGTGCTCCAGTAGTTGCCTCATGCGATGAATTTCATTGCCCGTCGCGATGACAAAACGAATACCCCTTTGATCCAACTGATCTAAAATCTTTTCCAAACGTGGGAGATCAAGCTGGCCTCTAGCATCCAGCAAGGTCCCATCCATATCTGTCGCAATTACTTTAATCGTCATTTACTTCCCTCTGGATTCAAGCTAATCCCACTTCAATCCCACATGTTCGTTCATTTCTTTATAGGCTGTATCAATTCGTTCCTTAGTCGCTTCATCTAATTGATCACGATGACTGCCACCCTCTATGAAATCTTCCAAGATATAGGTTTGATAATGATATAGGGGATATCCTTCTGGTGAAAAAGTTCCCTTTGGTGTTCGATTGACCCAAGTAGGATGAGCTTTAGCTGTTCCGATAGTTGTTTTTCCATCCTTCTTCTTAATGGTCACGTCCATGAGAACGCCACGTTCAGTCCACTTAGCATTTTCTACCCCTTGCATGGTCTCAATTCGTTGATTGGAAATGAAGTTCCCCATTGAATAGATGATGAGTTTCTTGTCCCCATCTTTTTCAACAATTTCAGACGGTTCAACTACGTGTGGATGCCCTCCAAAGATAATATCTGCTCCCCAATCAATCATCTTGTGATAAAGAGCCTTTTGCTCTTCAGTCGGTTCTATGCGATACTCAACACCCATTTGTGGCATGATAATGGTGATATCTGCTTCCTTTTCCGCCCGTTCAATTTCAGACTTCATTTTATTCTCATCTAAATCTGAAAGATAGTGATTATAATCCTCTTGAGAAATATTTTGCTCAATTCCATTAAATCCATAAGAATAAGCCAAAAGTGCAACCTTGATACCATTCACTTCCTTAATGACCAGCGGAGCCTGATCACGTGGCTCATGCGTATAAACTCCGATTGGAGTGATTCCAGCTTTCTCAATAATATCGGCCGTTGAAATAACTCCCTCAATTTGCGAATCCAAAATGTGATTATGAGCTAAATCTAGAACATGATAACCTGCATCCTTAATGGCATCCATAACTTCAGCAGGAGCATTAAAGAGAGGATAACCTGCTAAATAATGATCCTTATTAATGGTTCCTTCAAAGTCACCAATAGCTAAGTCTGCTTGCTTAAGCCAAGGAGTAACATACTCAAAATTCTCATGAAAATCATACGTTCCATCATCCTTTTTTGCTGAAAAGTAAAGAATATCATGATAAAGCAAATCACCATGAGCCATAATTCTAGCAGTTTTTTCCTCTTCCTGCTCCTGAGACTTTTTCTTAGTTCCTTCTTGAGAAATAGTATCTCGTTTTTGACTGGTCATAGGCATGCCTTGGAAGCTTTCAAACAACAAAACCAAGCCCATTGATAAAGCAACTGCTAGCAAGAGTACCGCCACAAATCCCTTGTTACTCCACTTACGATAACGTCTAAAAAAGTTGACCAAACCTTTCACAAAGCGAAAAACTGGTCCACGTTTATGTCTATCTTGTCTTCTTTGCATCTTCATTCTCCCTACTTTCTAATGCAAGCCTTTTCTTTTTATTATAACACAGATAAGTATTTCTTTCACAATTGAATCGAACCTAAAAGGCATTTTCTATAAAAGCTCGATGCCGTAATGCTTTCAATCCTTGTCATTTTGTGATATCATGTAGAGGTAATGAAAGGAGAGAAAATGTCTGCTATAGAACGTATTACAAAAGCTGCTCACTTAATTGATATGAACGATATTATCCGCGAGGGGAATCCGACTCTTCGCTCAGTTGCTGAGGAAGTTACTTTCCCCTTGTCTGACCAGGAAATCATTCTTGGCGAAAAGATGATGCAATTCCTCAAACATTCCCAAGATCCTGTCATGGCTGAAAAGATGGGGCTACGCGGTGGGGTTGGACTTGCTGCTCCTCAATTGGATATCTCAAAACGCATTATCGCTGTTTTAGTGCCAAATATTGTTGAAGAAGGAGAAACTCCAGAGGAAGCCTACGATTTACAAGCCATTATGTACAATCCAAAAATCGTCTCTCACTCTGTTCAAGACGCTGCTCTTGGCGAAGGAGAAGGTTGTCTGTCTGTTGACCGCAACGTGCCTGGCTATGTGGTGCGTCATGCTCGCGTTACTGTTGACTACTTTGACAAGGATGGAGAAAAACACCGTATCAAACTCAAAGGCTACAACTCCATCGTTGTTCAGCATGAAATTGACCACATTAACGGAATCATGTTTTACGATCGTATCAATGAAAAAGACCCATTTGCAGTTAAAGATGGTTTACTAATTCTAGAATAAAGAAAATCCCGTTGCAAGACGGGGTTTTGTGTTATAATAGAGGCATGAAAACAAATGATATTGTCTATGGCGTTCACGCCGTTACCGAAGCCCTCCTTGCAAACACAGGAAACAAACTTTACCTCCAAGAAGATCTCCGAGGTAAGAATGTTGAGAAAGTCAAAGAACTGGCTACAGAAAAGAAGGTATCCATTTCTTGGACTTCAAAAAAATCCCTCTCTGAGATGACTGAAGGTGCTGTCCACCAAGGTTTTGTTCTACGAGTGTCTGAATTTGCCTATAGCGAGCTGGATAACATCCTTGCCAAAACGCGTCAAGAAGAAAATCCACTTCTATTGATTCTAGATGGTTTAACCGATCCCCATAATCTGGGTTCTATCTTGCGAACAGCCGATGCGACCAATGTTTCCGGAGTCATCATTCCCAAGCACCGTGCTGTCGGAGTAACACCTGTCGTTGCCAAAACAGCCACAGGTGCTATTGAGCACGTTCCAATTGCTCGAGTGACCAATCTAAGCCAAACTCTGGACAAACTCAAGGATGAAGGCTTCTGGACCTTTGGAACGGATATGAACGGTACTCCTTGCCACAAGTGGAATACAAAAGGGAAAATTGCCCTCATCATTGGAAATGAAGGAAAAGGTATCTCTAGCAACATCAAAAAACAGGTTGATGAGATGATTACCATTCCGATGAATGGACATGTTCAAAGTCTCAATGCCAGTGTTGCTGCGGCTATTCTCATGTATGAAGTTTTCCGAAATCGCCTATAAAAGAGGCTGGACAAAAACTAACTTCTAGCTAAAAGAACACAGTGATTTTTAAATAACTGATTTGTAGATTGAATTCTTGGACAATTTTGTAACCCCCATGCTCATTAAGATGAATCCTAGCTCTACTACGCTGGCCTACTTGTCTCTAACACACACTCTTAGCACGCCAAAAATATTCTCTAATTTGCGAAAAACGAGATCAGTTGCCCTCCTCCATTTGACATAGATGCTAAATTCTTCTTCGATATATCATGTGTTCTGAACGAAGTTTCCTAAAGAAATTCTAATACTCAATGAAAATCAAAGAGCAAACTAGGAAGCTAGCCGCAGGCTGGACTTAAGTACGGCAAGGCGAATCTGATGCGGTTTGAAGAGATTTTCGAAGAATATAAGTTGTATCATAACAAATTGATTTCTGAATTTCTTATATAAGAAAATGAGCATCTCCAACTACGAGAATGCTCATTTTTAGGATTGTATAGGCAAATTTTACATATGTTTCAAACGCTCAATCCGTTCTGAAATAGGTGGGTGGGTATAAAATAGTTTTTGGAACCCTCCCCCTTTCTTGGGATCATTGATATAAAGTGCGCTACTAGCATCATCGACATGGTGATGCATCGGCTCGCTATTGTCCAACTTACGTAGAGCATTGATCATCCCTTGAGGATTGCGAGTCAACTCGACACTAGAAGCATCAGCTAGAAATTCCCTCTGACGAGAAATAGCTAGTTGTACCAAGGTTGCAGCGAGAGGTGCCAGCACAATAGCTAGTAGGGAAACCACTAGCATAATGATTTCTAAGCCATTTCCATCTCGATCATCGTCACTTCGTCTACGACCTGCGCCACCCCACCACATCATACGACCTGCCATACTAGAAAGCATGGTGATAGCACTAGCGAGAGCGACAGCAATAGTCGAAATACGGATATCGTAATTACGAATATGACTAACCTCATGTCCCATAACAGCTTCTAGCTCCTCGCGATTCATGATAGCTAGGAGACCTGACGTCGCAGCAACCGCCGCATTTTGAGGATTAGAACCTGTCGCAAAAGCATTTAAGGCTGGATCATCAATGATGAAAACTCGTGGCATGGGAATCTGACCCACCATAGCCATATCTTCCACTACATGGTAAAGGTCTGGTGCCGTTTGCTCATCAACCTCACGCGCTCCATTCATGGACATGACAATCTCTGTTGATTGAAAAATCATGGACAAAGCATAGATAAAGCCGATAATCAGTGCGATAACCAAACCACCAAGCCCAGATCGCATAAAGAGGTAACCAACCGCATAGCCAACAAGAGCTAAGAGTAGGAAAAATACCAGCAACAAAATCCACGTTTTTCGTTTATTGCTTGCAATTTGATCAAACAACATCTTAGTCACCTAAACCGCTAAAATCAACTTTAGGAACTGCCTTTTCCTCTTCTGGTGTTTGAAGGAAATCTGCTGCTTTAAAGCCAAACATTCCAGCGATAATATTGCTTGGGAAAGTTTCTAATTTTACATTGTAGTTGCTGACAACACTGTTGTAGAGTTGACGGGAGTATGAAATTTTATTTTCTGTGTTTGTCAACTCCTCTTGCAATTTAACAAAGTTGGCACTAGCTTTCAAATCTGGATAGCTTTCTGCAACTGCAAAAATACCTGAAACCTGACGAGTGAGGGCATCACTAGCTTTCATAGCTTCTGCTGGTGAAGTCGCTGCTGCCACTTGGTTACGCAGTTCTGCCACCTTTTCAAGGGTAGAACCTTCATATTTGGCATAACCTTTTACAGTCTCAATCAAGTTTGGCAAGAGATCATTTCGACGTTTCAACTGAACATCAATCTGACTCCAAGCCTCCTTTGTTTGCATACGATTCTTAACCAAACCGTTATAGCTAACGATCACAAAAATAACAACAAGAGCTAAAACTCCAAGAATAATCCAAGTCATTATATAAGTCCTTTCTACTTTTAGATTAGTACCAGTATATCAAATTTTTAATGATTGTGGTAAAATAAGATGATACTAAAGAAGGAAATAACTATGAAACCAGAAACATTTTACAACTTGCTTGCCGAGCAAAATCTTCCACTTTCGGACCAGCAGAAAGAACAATTTGAACGTTATTTTGAACTCTTGGTCGAGTGGAATGAAAAGATTAATTTAACAGCCATTACGGACAAGGAAGAAGTTTATCTCAAACATTTTTACGATTCGATTGCACCCATTCTTCAAGGTTTGATTCCTAATGAAAATATCAAACTTCTTGATATTGGAGCTGGGGCAGGTTTTCCTAGTCTACCAATGAAAATCCTCTATCCTCAGTTAGATGTGACCATCATTGATTCACTCAATAAGCGCATCAACTTCCTCCAACTTTTGGCTCAAGAACTAGATTTAGACGATGTTCATTTCTACCATGGACGTGCAGAAGACTTGGCCCAAGACAAGAACTTCCGTGCTCAATATGATTTTGTAACGGCTCGTGCGGTTGCCCGTATGCAAGTCCTATCTGAATTAACTATTCCCTACCTTAAAGTTGGCGGAAAACTATTGGCACTCAAGGCAAGCAATGCGCCTGAGGAGTTATTAGAAGCTAAGAATGCCCTCAACCTCCTTTTTAGTAAAGTAGAAGACAATCTCAGCTACGTCCTACCAAATGGAGATCCGCGCTACATCACAGTGGTGGAAAAGAAAAAAGAAACGCCAAATAAATATCCACGTAAGGCTGGCATGCCCAATAAACGCCCGCTTTAATCTTTTTAGTAAAAAAATATTTACAAAGTTTGTAATTTTTGCTATACTATCACAAGCAAAGGTTTTTAATGTCATCCCGTGAGGTGACGAAGACGCAGAAATATTTGAAACTCTTTAAAGTCTAGATTTTAAAGAAGTCTTACTCTGAGGGCCTATTGCTGTAAAATAATGGGCTCTTTTTTGATGCCCAAAAGTGAGGTTTATATGAAACAAGAATCAACTGTTGATTTGTTACTAGACGTTGACCAACGTCCTTCGACTGGAAAAGGAATTCTCCTTAGTTTCCAACACGTTTTCGCTATGTTTGGTGCGACCATCTTGGTACCCTTGATTTTGGGAATGCCTGTATCTGTTGCCCTTTTTGCTTCAGGTGTCGGGACACTCATCTACATGATTTCAACTGGTTTTAAAGTTCCAGTTTATCTAGGTTCTTCATTTGCCTTTATCACAGCAATGTCGCTTGCTATGAAAGAAATGGGTGGTGATGTATCTGCTGCCCAAACAGGGGTTATCTTGACTGGTTTGGTCTATGTCCTTGTGGCTGCTGGTGTTCGTTTTGCAGGTACAAAATGGATTGATAAACTCTTGCCACCAATCATCATCGGACCTATGATCATCGTTATCGGTCTTGGACTTGCAGGTTCAGCTGTTACCAACGCTGGTCTTGTAGCTGATGGAAACTGGAAAAATGCTCTTGTAGCAGTTGTTACTTTCTTGATTGCTGCCTTTATCAATACAAAGGGAAAAGGCTTCCTACGAATCATTCCATTCCTATTTGCCATTATCGGTGGTTACCTCTTCGCACTAACTCTTGGTTTGGTTGACTTTACACCAGTTCTTAAAGCAAACTGGTTCGAAATTCCTGGTTTCTACTTGCCATTTAGCACTGGTGGTGCCTTTAAAGAATACAATCTTTACTTTGGTCCAGAAACCATCGCTATCTTGCCAATCGCTATCGTAACAATTTCTGAACATATCGGAGACCATACTGTTTTGGGTCAAATCTGTGGCCGTCAATTCTTGAAAGAACCCGGTCTTCACCGTACTCTTCTTGGTGACGGTATCGCAACTTCTGTTTCTGCCTTCCTTGGTGGACCAGCCAATACAACTTACGGAGAAAATACAGGGGTTATTGGTATGACTCGTATCGCTTCTGTCTCAGTTATCCGTAACGCTGCCTTTATCGCGATTGCCCTTAGCTTCCTTGGTAAATTCACTGCCTTGATTTCAACCATTCCAAACGCTGTACTTGGTGGTATGTCAATCCTTCTCTACGGAGTTATCGCAAGTAATGGTTTGAAAGTCTTGATTAAAGAACGTGTTGATTTCGCTCAAATGCGTAACCTAATCATCGCAAGTGCTATGTTGGTCCTTGGACTTGGAGGAGCTATCCTTAAACTTGGTCCAGTTACCCTTTCAGGTACTGCCCTATCAGCCATGACAGGAATCATCTTGAACTTGATCTTGCCATACGAAAATAAAGATTAAGAGACTTGACACAGAAAGAGAATGAACAAAAACGAGCTTCTCTTTACTAACCCCAAAAAGTTGCACAAATAATTATTGAAAGGATTTAGTTCTGTACTGCACAGGACTAAGTCCTTTTATAATAAAATGAAGCAAAACAGTACATAATGTGGTATCGTCAATTGAAACAAGGACAAGATAAAAGAGCCTCAAAAAAAGGTATTGCAACTTGGCAATACCTTTTTTGAGGTGCTTTTTGAAAGCCATCAAATGATGACTTTTCAGAGGAAGCAAAAAACTGTTCCCTTTATATTCTAAACATTTAAATGTCTTTTTTAAACAGTTGGTTAAAGAAACCGTCTGTATTTTTAAGAAGGGCTTTGAATACCTTAGATTTAAGAGCTACAGTATGAGAGAAGTCATCTGTTTTTTTCAAATCTTCTTCGACTGCTTTATCAAATAAAGGCCTTAATTCATCATAGTTACTGATATGGATGCCATCAATATCGATACCTTCAAAGCCTTTCTTAGCTTTAGCAAGAACCTCCTCGTACCAATGTCTCTTCCACTCTTCAAGTGTCTTGAACTTGTCTCCAGATACTTTCTTAATAATAAAGTCATCGCCTAGCAAACCTTTATTTTCTTTAATAGCTGCATCTTTGTATTTGTTAGATACATAACTAGTGAAACCTTTGTCATATCCATAATAACCCCACATGCGGAAGGCATTGTGTTTGAATGATAATGAACCAGGAGCTCCAAGACTAGTATTACCACCATAGATACCAGCCATCATATTGACGTTTACATATGCTGAGTTGATAGCATAATCTTCAGGGCGATAACGTCCATTGCCTGGATTTCCATGTTTTGTCATGAAGTTATTATCCACTAAATCATTGACGCTAGATAAAGTCATTACCTTTTCTTCACCTTTCAAATCACGGACACTATCCCATTGGTTTGGACCTAAAAGATCATTGTACTGAATCTTAGAGCGCATTTCTTTGTCAATCTTCTTGAACCACTTACTATTGTCTCCCTTAATTTTAGGAAGTACAGCATCAGCTTCTACATGATCAAGCAGCATCATAGCTTCATTGTAGTTTCTCATGTAGCGGTCAATGTCATCACGTGTCTTTAATTTGTCAGGATCTGGGTTGTACCATTGGTTACCATCATTTGGACGATGGTAAGCCATATTAATTCCAAGTGCGCCGTATTCACCATTAGTCGTTGAGCTGTCAGGTGTTTGCAGCATACCTTGTGCATAGGCTTCTGCATTTGTACCAACACGTTGACTGTATCCTCCGTAATAGAGCATTCGGTCATTGACGTGTGTTGTTTCATGTGTAAATGCTGAAATACCAAATTGTGATATTAAATCGGTTACCATAAAGTAAACTTGGTCATTATTGTTTGCACTATCGTAAATACTTGCCATCGCTCCCATGGCTCCATTTGTTGCGTGGAATTTGCCAGTTGGACCATACAATTCTCTAATAGGTCTGATAATTGCCCCGTTCTTTCCGTACCCCATGCTGTTGGCACCGTCGACTCCATGGTAGTTTTGGTTATCCCAAACTGGTGTCGGTACCATATTTTGACTCTTAAGAAGTCTATCACGAACATTAGATAATGATAAACGTGACCAGAAATCTAAATAAGTTTGTTGAGCATGTGCAACTTCATCAATCTTAGTTTTGAACTCATTACGAGCTTCTTCTGTATGTTTTCCATATTTCTCAAATGAACTGTACGCCATCGTGTTATATGTTGAAATTAAGAACATATGTGCATCTTTAAGCGTTAGAAGTGGTAAAATCATACGACCATGAACACCGTTATCTAAACCATCAAAGACTCTATGACGTTTATTGACAAAGTCAGGATTTGTAGTTTTAGGTTCTGAAACATAAACATTCTTAGCTGAGTGGATAAACCAATCATTGATGTCTTTATCCTCTGTAAACAAACGCATGTTGTATTCTAGGAAGTTACGAAGACTACCTTTACCAGTATTACTTGCAATGATTTCACGATAAGCATCCTGAGTTCGGTCACCCTTTAAGTTCTTCTCGCTAGACCCGATGTTAATCAAGCGATCTAACACACTTGGTGTTTTACCGTAGAAGTCAGGTTTAAATATCATAATGTCTTTGATACTCATACTGTTGTCAGTATACTTAATGTTATAGTAACGGTTCAAGTAAGATAGAGCCATCATAATTTTCGCTTTATTATCGTCAATTTTCTTCACAAGTGCTTTCATCGCAGCTTCGTCACTATTCAATTGATGATCTTCATTTTCGACTAAAGCTTTCACAAATTTATCAAGATTGTCTTTGACGTCAGTAAAGCTTTCTTCTAGATACAAATCAGCTGGATTTCCAATAATTTTACGAACATCTTGCGAATCGTATGTGACTGAAGATAACTTCTCTTTCACATCTGCAATCAGTTTGTCTCGATTTTTAACAACCATATTTGGTGTATAGACAACATCACCAAGACCAGATACGCTATATTCACGCACTTGTTGGACTTTAGAATCCTTGAGTGTGACCCCCATTTCTTCTTTTGTACCATCTGCATAGTGAATCATTATTTTATCGATATCCGATAAATCGGTCACGAATTGACCATCCTTCATTCCCGTAACAGAAAGGACTTCTTTCTTAGCTAAGTTTGAATCTTCTGCAAGTTTGTTACCTTGGTTGACAATCCATTCTTTATTATAAAATGGTTGAAGTTTCTCAATATTACGATAAGCCCGATCTCGATCTACTTTATAGTCTTGGGTTGACTTATATTCATCTTCTCTTCTGGTTAAACGATTTAAGCGATTGACCACAGGTTCGTTGATTTCGTATTTGTCAGCAGTAATATTAAAGGCTGCAATTCTCTTGTTAGCTTCATCTTGACTAATTTCTTTAATTTTGTCACGAGAACGTTTGTATGAATGCTTACCTGAACTGACACCTTTGACAACAAAGTTACGCTCTAACCATCCATTTGTGAAATAACCACCATCGTAGTCCAAATCTGAAGAACCAAAGAACTCTTCACCATTTTCAACTCTCATCATTGAAATATTATCTTCCAGTTTACCGAAAGGAAGATTGCTATTGATAAATCCACCTGTTTCAAGCAAAACTTTAGTCTTAATGGTTCCTTTGGTGACTGATTTACGAATTGAACCGTATTTACCAATTCCCATAGAGTCGTTGCCATTATCTGTTTTAGCAACTAAACCACCTATACGGGCTCTGTTAGCAACAATATCAGCCTCGACATATGCTTTTGCAACATTACCTCTCCAAATCTCACCGGCAATACCAGCCATATATTGACCTTTATCACCAACACCCGTGAGTTTACCGATGAAGGCTACATTTGTCAACTGACCACCACTATCGATTTTATTGACGATACCCGCAATATTGTTATTAGCAACTACACTACCAGTTACCTTAACATCTTCAACAGTTGCATTTTTCACCATATTGGCAACAGGTGCTATTCCGTCAGCCCAAGGCATATTGATATCCACATTACCTAAATTAATATTTTTCACAGAACCATTTTCAACACGGTCAAATAAGGGACGGGCAATGTTATGAATTGTATATTGTTTACCATCAACACTTGATAGATGTCCCTTAAACGTACCTGGAACATATTGTTTGTTAGGTGTTGGTACATTCGTTGCATTCAAATCTGCTCCGATTTTAAATGTACCATTTTTATTAACATTCATAGCCTCTACTAAATCTTTAAAGTTATAGTAGACATTATCTTCTTTAGGTTGGGGTTTTTCTATATAATAAACATACTTATTGCGCGCCTTAGATGGATCAATGTGTTGAATCAAATCTTGAGCTTCAGCAGTGATTTTATAAAGTTTCTTACCTTCTTCAGTCACTTCTTCAATTTTATCAACTGCTAAACGTGTTACTTTATTATCACGACTAGTGATTTTTAAGTACATTTTCTTCACATCTTCATCAGAAGGTTTTTCGCTCATGAAATCACTTGGTGTTTCAGTACCATCATCATTCACCTTCACTAAATTAGTAGATGAAATATTTTTAATTTCGACCTTTTTCAACTCCAAACGCAAAGGTTTTTCATCCAGTTTAGATGTTTCATCACCTTCACCACGGTTGTAAGTCATTGTTGTTGCAATTTTATAATCTTTGAATAAATCCAAACCTTGAATAGCGTCTGTCAATTTTTCTTTAGATAAATCAACTCGCTTAACAACAGTGTCCCCATCTTTAATCTCAGCTATAATGCTCTTGATTTCAGCATTACCTGTATTTTCAAGAGTGTAATCCAATTTAGCTGAACGATCCATCGCATCTTCTGTAACCTTATCTAAAGTCAAAGTTGGAGCAACTTTTGACGTATATTCTGGCAACTCAGCTTGAACTTCTGGTTCTCCCTTTTCTGTGACTACTGCTTCGGGTAAGGCTGGCTGAACTTCTGGTTCCCCTTTGTCAGTCACAACAGCTTCTGGTAACGCTGGTTGAACTTCCGGTTCTCCTTTTTCAGTCACAACAGCTTCTGGTAACACTGGTTGAACTTCTGGTTCCCCTTTGTCAGTCACAACAGCTTCGGGTAAGGCTGGCTGAACTTCTGGTTCCCCTTTGTCAGTCACAACAGCTTCCGGCAACGCTGGTTGAACTTCTGGTTCCCCTTTGTCAGTCACAACAGCTTCTGGTAACGCTGGTTGAACTTCTGGTTCCCCTTTGTCAGTCACAACAGCTTCTGGTAAGGCTGGTTGAACTTCTGGTTCCCCTTTGTCAGTCACAACAGCTTCCGGCAACGCTGGTTGAACTTCTGGTTCCCCTTTATCAGTCACAACAGCTTCCGGCAACGCTGGTTGAACTTCTGATTCCCCTTTATCAGTCACAACAGCTTCTGGTAATGCCGGTTGAACTGCTGGCTCTACAAGGTTTGTACCTATTGGTTGCGTATAGTCAGGCTTCTCTGATTTAGGAGCCTCGTCTGGAACAGTACCTACAGGTTTAGTGTATGCTGGTTTTTCATGAACTTCTGACTCTACAAGATTTGCACCTATTGGTTGCGTATAGTCAGGTTTTTCTACTTTAGGCGCCTCGTCTGGGACTGTACTTACAGGCTCAGTGTATGCTGGTTTTTCATGAACTGCTGGTTCAACTAAATTACCGCCAATTGGACCTGTATATTCAGGTTTCTCCTGAACTGCTGGCTCTACAAGGTTTGTACCTATTGGTTGCGTATAGTCAGGCTTCTCTGATTTAGGAGCCTCGTCTGGAACAGTACCTACAGGTTTAGTGTATGCTGGTTTTTCATGAACTTCTGACTCTACAAGATTTGCACCTATTGGTTGCGTATAGTCAGGTTTTTCTACTTTAGGCGCCTCGTCTGGGACTGTACTTACAGGCTCAGTGTATGCTGGTTTTTCATGAACTGCTGGTTCAACTAAATTACCGCCAATTGGACCTGTATATTCAGGTTTCTCCTGAACTGCTGGCTCTACAAGGTTTGTACCTATTGGTTGCGTATAGTCAGGCTTCTCTGATTTAGGCGCCTCGTCTGGGACTGTACTTACAGGCTCAGTGTATTTAGGTTTCTCAGCTTTAGGCGCTTCATTAGGGATACTTACCTGAGTTTCAGATACTGGAACATTCTTTGTCCCCTCATCCTTATGTTGAATTTCTGAAATTGCATCATCATCAAGGGATAAGTATCCAATATAACGATATCCAGTAATTTGAACTACTCCTTCATTACTTGGAGCTTTCAAAGGATTGCTTATATCGAGAGCTTGCATACTAGAAAGACTAATCAGTCCGATAGTAGTAACTAAGAACAAACTACTAACTTTTTTCTTTTTATGAACCAAAAGGACTAAACTACCAACAGCTAATAGACCTAAAGCTGTAAGCACAGAAGTCGATGAACCTGTTGCAGGAAGAGCTTCCTGCTGATAAATAAGAGCATAACTTGCTTCATTATCAGTAGGAATTCCTGCCTGAATCTTACTTTGTTCTTCCTTTGTAAGAGCGCTTTTTTCAACATAATGATAGGTAGAAGCATGGATGACTGACGGTGCAACCAAGACACTTCCGAGTAACACCGAACCAACAATCCCACAGATTTTTCGGATCGAAAATCGTTCTTTTTTAAATAATGACAAGCGTAATCACCTTCTTTAATTTTATTTCCTAACAGTAAACACTATTTTTTATTCTCAAAAATTGAACTTCTAAAATCATCAGTTTGGTCAAGATAAGCTTTAAAGATTGCTCTCTTCAACTTATGAACCGCACTATCTGTTTCTGGATTATAGTTATCCCAATGAGGAGTTTCTGTATCCTTGCGGACAGCTTCATTCATTAGTTGTTGCAACTCATCTATATTGCTTGTAGTTTTGGTTGCAAAGCTTGTCCATGATTTACTTGTATCATTAAAGGTAACTTTATTCAATTTGCTGAATTTTTCTTGTCGCTCTTTATACATGGCCTTTTTAAAATCACTCCAAGTGTCGTATTTACTATTAAATAATTTTTGAAGTACTAATTTATCTGTTACCAATCCTTTAGTCTTACCATATGAGGTAATCGTTTTATTATTTGCCCTAGCATCGGGTTCAAATTGATTTGAAATATATGGCACCATACCATCTTTAAATCCTTTAGCAGCTAATAGTTCATAGGCCATACGACGTCCCATCAGGTCACCTGGCGTTCCGTCATCATTACTTAATGCTGCATAAATCGGCGCAAATAATTTAATAGTAAAGTAGCCATTTCTTTCGTATTCACCTAAGGCATATTCCCTAGACGAAATAATATTATTCTCAATCAAATCATTAAATGAATGTAATTTTTCAGCTTCTTCTGCGGTTAAATCTCTGACAACATTTGTTGCGTAGACATTATTTCCATCTGGATCCTTAACAAATTTATTCTCGATTTTTCTTAGAGTATTCATTTTTTCGTAAACACTCAATTTATTCACAACAGACTGCCCTTCAAGATATTCCAACATATAAACAACATCAAACATATTGTGGACATATTGCTTCAAATCATCAGAGTTTTTAAATCTCGTAGTTGGATCGAGTATTTGTAATCGTTCTCCTTCTTTACTATCCGATTTTAAATGTTTCAAGATTGAGTTGATGGTGATGGTTGCGTCATTTGGATGGTCTGGTGCTTGTAATAAGCCTTTGGCAAAGAACTCTGGTCCCAAGCCACTTCTTCGACCATAGCCACCAAGATAGATGTCCTGATCTGAGTCATGCGTCATCTCATGTGTATATGTGATAGCTCCATCCTTATCCAACATACGATAACCCATATAATAAACGGCATCCCCTGTAGCATAAGCACCGTGTCCATTATGACCAACTTTGTTTCCAACAGGTCCAAAGAAATGTTTCATTGCAGGATTTGGACTATCAAAATCTGATACTGTTTGGGCTTTTCCATTGGTATGGTCATCTCCAAATTTATAGGCATCATAAAGCAAGATATTTCGGTAAAGCTTTTCACGCCCTTTTTCATCTAGAATACGATACCAATAATCATAGTGATCTCGTTGACGTTTGGCAGTTTCACGCGCGTTTTCTTCAACAAAGTCATTGAGACCCTTGCCCGCTTTATGGTCACTATTGCGGTAACGATCATAAGCACCAAATCCTAGACTAGAGATAGTCGAGATAACAAAGACTGATTTTTCTGGCAAGGTAAGTAGAGGCAGTACCATATTACGGTATTTCCAGCTGTCGCTAGTGATTCGATCATAAACACCAATAGAATACTTGCTGCCAACTTTTTCCTGATTAGTCCTCACTTCTGGAATATTAGATTTTTCTTCAACGATGTAAGCCTTGGTCTGAGTTTTAAACCAGTCATTGTTGCTTGTGTTTGGTAGAAAGACTTTTCGATAATTTTCAAGCGTGTTAAATAAATCTTTCGTTCCATGATGGCTAGCTAAACTAGTAGCATAGGTATCAACGTTGTTCTTGGCAAGAAGATTATTAAATCCTGATTTACCTAACTCTATTAAGGTATCTAACGGAGAAGCATTTCCTTTGCCAAAGAAATCTAGATGGTACATTACAAGGTCTTTTGCACTCACTTTATCATAACTAAAGTTATACCAGCGTTCTAGGTAGCTCATACCAAGTAGTAAAGCTTCCTTGTTACGCTTGATTTTATCTATAATATAACCCGTCATCACTTGATTGTTTTCCACTAGAACAGCATCCGCAGACAAGAGTTTTTTTAGACTTTCTTCAAGATGATCCTTCGTTTTAGCAAACTGGTCTTCTAGATATAGCTCGGTTAACTTAACTTCTGGAGAAATACCAAGTGTGTTTCTGATAGCTTCTGAATCGTAGGCAACCTGCTGTAATTTAGGTAAAACTTGATTGATGATAGAGGTTTGGTCATACAAGAATTGGTTAGGAGTATAGAGAAGACCTGTATCTCCTAGGCTATATTCTGCTAGCTTGGCAAAATCAGTCTGATACTTGAGATCAAGCTTCTCAGATGAATGGTCCTTGTAGTGAAGCAAGAGTTTGTTTGCAGTCTGTTTGTTAGAAACAATATCTGTGATTACTTGATTATCCTTCATCATAACTGCAGACAAAAGTTCTTTTTGATATAAGAGACTATTCTCCTTGACCAGATTTCCGTATTTGACGATGGTTGCTTTATTGTAGAAAGGTAGCAATTTTTCAATGTTCTTATAGGCTAAAACGCGCTTATCTTGATAATTTGCTACCTTAGAAAAATCACTTTCTTTATTGCCACTTGTTGAAAGGGGCTCCACTGTTGGTGGGGTGAGAGGATTGATTTCTGCTTTCTTGCTTGCAATTTGAGAATCATCTAGCATCTTTCCTCTTTCTTCAAAGGATTCCTTGCTGACGACTTCATCGTTTTCCAAGGCAACTTTGATAACTCTATTAGCTTTATTGCTGAATGTAGCTGTCACCTTCATATTGTTATAGTGGTAAGCGGTGATGGCGTTCCCGTTTGTTACATTGACATCGCTAAGAACATTGGTCAAGCTTCCAGCATGCTGTTCCTTACCAGAAGTTCGATCCCATAAATAGCCTGCTACACCAGCGACTTCTCCGAACTGTTTGACATTATTAATATCTCCCTCAGCATAACTATCACGGACATGTGCATCATTGTCCACAAGTCCCACAAGACCACCGACAGTCTGATCTGAACTATTTGCATTTGATGAAATGGCTATTGTAGCTTTGGATTTAGCAATAGACGCGTTTTCACCTGTCAAATGTCCAACCAAGCCACCAATATTGTAGGTAGCAGTTGTTTCATAGGTATTAATAATCCTTCCCTTGAAACTACTGTCAGTGATGGTTGATTGTTCGGACTTGGCAAGCAATCCACCAATACCACGTTCCCCAGCTAAGACACCGTCGACATGAACCTGGTTAATTTTTGTCCCATTTTTAGCTTCATTTGCCAGTGAACCGATATCATTCTTTCCTGAAATAGAGACATTTTTCAGGCTCAGTTTTTCTACTGTAGCATTACTTAAGTTGTTAAATAAAGGTTTTTTCAAATTATAGATAGCATAATGTTTGCCATCTTTTTCACCAATCAACCTACCAGTAAAGTTGCCCTTAATATAAGACTTCGCATCAGACTCCAGTTCCATTTCGTTAGCATTCAAGCTAGCTGATAAATAATAGGTTCCACCAAGATTTTGGTTGATGGCATGAACTAGATTACTAAAGGAAGTAAAGTTTGTCGTTTCCTCTGTAGTCTTCTTAGCTAAATAGAAACTGAAATTTTCAACATATTTATGGTCTATCTCCTGCTGGAGTTTATCAACTCTCGCTGTAATTTTATAAAATGTGCGTCCATCTTTTAACTCCTCGGATATCGATGCAACCGGAAGGTAAACATCTTTAAACGCAGAAGATTTTACCTTTACAAAATAAGTATCTGGATTACTTGGAACACTGTCCAAAGAAACATGTTGTTTGTAAGTTCCATTCGTTTGATGACTATACAATTCAATATCAGAAACATTTCTTAATTCAAGTGTTTTCTCTGGATCTGTTTCTTTTGGCTTCTCAACGGGAGTTTCAGGTTTTAGTTGCTCAATATTCCCCTTGTATTCAGGAAGTGGATCTACCTGTTCTGGTTCTACTATTGCTCCGGCCTGTGGACCTGTGTATTCTGGTAGGGGGGCAATCTGCTCTGGTTCAACAATAGCCCCAGCCTGTACGCCTGTGTATTCTGGTAGGGGGGCTACCTGCTCTGGTTCGACAATAGCTCCAGCTTGTGGGCCTGTGTATTCTGGTAGGGGGGCTACTTGTTCTGGTTCTACTATTGCTCCGGCTTGCACTCCTGTGTATTCTTTCGGTGCTTCTACCTTCTCTGGTTCTACTATCGCTCCAGCTTGTACTCCTGTATATTCTGGTAGGGGGGCTACTTGTTCTGGTTCTACTATTGCTCCGGCTTGCACTCCTGTGTATTCCTTCGGTGCTTCTACCTGCTCTGGTTCTACTATCGCTCCAGCCTGAACTCCTGTATATTCTGGTAGTGGTGCTATCTGTTCAGGTTCACCTTTATCACTTACCACGGTATCTGGCGACTCTGGTTGAACCTCAGTCTCACCTTTGTCAGTCACAACCGCTTCCGGTAGCTCTGGTTGGACTGCTGGTTCGCCTTTTTCAGTTACAACTGCTTCGGGTAACGCTGGCTGAACTTCTGGTTCACCCTTGTCTGTAACAACTGCTTCGGGTAACTCTGGTTGGATTGCAGGTTCAACTACTGCCCCTGCCTGTGGACCTGTGTATTCTGGTAGTGGTGCTACCTGCTCTGGTTCAACAATAGCTCCGGCTTGTGGTCCTTTATATTCTGGAAGCGGTGCCACCTGTTCAGGTTCTCTTTTATCACTTACCACAGTATCTGGCGACTCTGGTTGAACCTCAGTCTCACCTTTGTCGGTCACAACCGCTTCCGGTAGCTCTGGTTGGACTGCTGGTTCGCCTTTTTCAGTTACAACAGCTTCGGGTAACGCTGGTTGGACTTCTGGTACACCTTTATCTGTTACAACTGCTTCTGGCAACTCTGGTTGGACTGCTGGCTCACCTTTGTCGGTTACTACAGCTGCTGGTAGTTCAGGCTGAATTGCGGGTTCAACAATAGCTCCAGACTGTACTTCCTTATGTTCTGCACCAGTCTCAGGTTGTTCCTTTATAACTTGAGCTTTTTTAGTACCTTTTTCGACTATTCTTGTAACAGGCGCAGTCGTTGAAGTTGAAACAATTTCTCGTGAAACCTCTTCATTGTTTACAGAGAATATTCTGATGACTTCAACTTTCTTACCTAATTTACCTTCTTGTTTGACTCTTACAGTTCCTTCAGCTAAATCAGGATTTGCTTGAATTTCTTCTTGAAAATCTATTTTTGTCTCTATAATTTCCTCACGATATAAGAGTTCAGGTTTATTCAACTGGCCTGATAGAACTTCATCCTGTGGATTTAATGTATTTACCCCAGTCTTTTCTTTTGGAGAAACCTTCTCATCTTTCTTCGCTTCTAGATTCTTATGTTCTGATAATTGTACTTGAGAATCTAAAGATTGTTTCTCTTCTTTTGTTGGATTCGTTAATTCTGTAGAAAGAGGTTTTTCAACTACTTGAACTTCTGTTGGCTTAGTTGAAGAAACAGGTTTTTCTTCCTGCATAGCTTGTACTGTTGATGGATTCTCTACAAAATTCGGTGTAACATTATAATCCACCTTTTGTTGTTTTGTAGGAGTGGCTGCTGATTTTTCTTGATTATTTACTTTAGACTCAGAAGTTATGTTTTCCTCTTTGATATATCCAATATATGTGTAACCTGAAATGTCTTTAGGAAGAGGTAATTTTTCTCCAGAGGTCAATTCATAGTCCGTATTGTAATTCAGTAAAAGATTATTTTCTAAAGCATGAGCTGAAATTAGGACACCATTTCCTATTCCTGCAACCAATACTAAATGTAATACTGTTTTATTCTTAACTTTTTTCTTAGAAACGGCAAAAATTAAAATTCCCAGAGCAGCTAAGCTAGCTCCAGCAACTAGGGCTTGCATATCATTCTTGCTTCCAGTATTTGGCAATTCCGCCAGTTGATTTTGAGAATTTAACTTATAAACAAGATAATAAGTCTCATCATCATTCTCCATGTATGTCGGAATATCATATACAAGCTGCATCTTCTCATCTGATGATAGCTCTGACTCTGTCACATATTTATAGTGAACCCCTGTAGTTTCTTGAGCATCCACAGATGAATTAGCTAATACAGACATAAAAAATAAACTTGAAATCGTTGCAGATACAAGTCCTACTGATAATTTTCTAAATGAAAAACGCTGCTGTTTTTCACCAAAATACTTTTCCATTATTCCTCCTTGAAATAAAATTTAAAAATATGTAAGGCAAACTTTATTATATTAGCTTGTTATCTTATAAAAAGGTAACATACTTTAATTATACTCTTAATTTACCAAAAAGTCTTAAAATTGCGTTACGTTTTCATACTTTGTTTTATATATAAAATACGAAGGAGCAGGGTTTGCCATTTCCTATTTTCTCTTTTTGGATAAAATGTAACCTACCATGGAATTTCCACGGTAGGTGTTACTTATATCACTAATCGTTCTAAAAATGGTTTGATGCAGTTGAGGAGAATTCCTTCTATCCAGCTTTCTTGTGCTGAGGATAGATGTTCTGTCTGAAGGCTTTCTTTTAAAAAGTCTCGGACTTGTTCTGGTGCGATTTCAAACTCAAAAGCTTTCATTTTATAGAAAAAGTCGATGAGATGGTCTGACAGATATTCGGTTGAAAATGGCACTTCTCCACTCTTTCGATATTCTAATAAGAGCCGAGAAAATCGTGCTTTTTCTTCAGGAAGCTCACGAAAATAGGAATTGAGGAGCCAGGTTTGCTTTTGCTTTCTTTCAATTGGATCCTGACTAGCAATTCGTTGGTCTTTTTCCAGCTCTTTTTGGTATTGTTTGGCCTTGATAGCCCGTTCTGTTCGATTTTTACCAAAAAGAATTTTCTCCCACTTGCGTTCTTCTTGAGTCAGGGTCTCTGTAAATCCAAAGTAATCTTGATAAGCACGCTCTGCTGGTCCCATGGCTAGGACTAGATTGTCTGCATATTGCTTGGCGATTTTATCCCTCTTCTTGCGTTCTTTCTCTGCCTGGATACGCAGTTCTTGTTCGTAGTCAATTTTCTCCTTACCTAGTTTGACAAGATAGAGTTGGTCATCTGATTTTCCAAGTAAAAAGGGTTTGATACACTTTTCAAGAACTTCCTCCATACGAGCCTTCTTCTTAGGCTCTGCCTTGGTCCAACTTCCTCCTTGAAAGACTTCTAGGAAGAGCTGGTAGTCTCTCTCAGGTGTGAACTGATTGCCACGATTAGGTTTAAAAACACCTTTTTCCCAGAGCCACTTTAGAAGACGCTCGTCAAAGTCACTTTTGTTAACCTTGATTTTTTCCTTTTTCTGGGCTTTTCTGGTCAGACTTTCAACCTTTCTGAGCAGTTTTTCTTCCTCTTCTAGTTGCTGGTCAAGACTTAATCGATGAAAATGCCGAACACAGTCGCTACCGATAGGAAAGAGGCGTTGACCTGTGACGCCGTTAAAGAGTTCGTAAGCGTATTTGATGGCATTTCCACAAACACAATTGCTACGGCCGATACCGTTAAAAATCAAGGAAACTTCATTCCATTCCTTGGTAGCTTGTTCCCAAGTATCAGCTTTTGAAGCCTGTAAAACCGCATCATGTAGGGATTTTCTAACTGGAAGTGTCATGAGGTCTCCTTTCTAAATTATACTTTTACAACTTGAACCTCGTCTTTACCTAGTAAAATCAAGTATTTCTCAATATTTTCAATCGAATAGGCTCGAGATAAAGCCTCTCCGTATAGGGCTAACTGACCACGATAGCGGTTTATGAGTTGACTTGGATCATCATAGCGGTCTGTCTTATAGTCGAACAGAACGATTTTATCCTCGTAAAGTAGATAGCCATCAAGGATACCACGGACAACAAAGTCTTCCTGACTCTTTTGGTCTCGTTTGAGCATGGAGAAAGGTTGCTCACGATAGAGATGGTTGGTATTAGCGAGAATTTCCTGACCAAGTGCTGTGTCAAAGAATGTAAGAATTTTAGCAAGATTAATTTTTTCCCTGACAACTGGACTGGTTTGAACTTGTTTGAGAGTTTCTGTTAGGCTAGCAAGTGTTGGTCGCTGGCTGAGGTCAATTCTCTGCATGAGTTCGTGGGTAGCACTACCAATCTCAGCTCCTGTTACCTTTTCTTTGGTTGAAAAATCTGGCAAATCAAAGCTGATTTTCTTGTCTACTGACTGACCTTGACCTGCAATCTCGACACCTTCCATATCCATAACGGGTTCGTAGAATTTCTTGATTTGACTTGGGGTTTGAACACTTGGCAGCTCAATAGCTGCTCGGTGAAGAGTATTATAGACTTCTACTTCTTTCAGCATTTCAAGAGCTTCCTTAATGGTTTCTGACTGACGGTTATCTGCTTGAGAGCTATCTTGGAGAGGGCTCTTGTTTTCCAACTCTCCGATAGCTTCTCTGGTCAACTGATCTTCTCCAACAAAACGATAGCTAAAGTTGAGATGATCCTTTGCAAACACTTTACTGATAGCCCAAAGCCAATCTTGGAAATTCCTTGCTTGCAGTCTAGTATTGCTATTTAGTTTCCCATTTTTGGCTGCTGGGTATTCCTTGGCTTCCAGCTTTTCACGAGAACCCTTACCGACAAGATAGAGCTTTTTCTCAGCCCTCGTCATGGCAACATACAACAGACGCATTTGCTCTGAATAGCTTGCCAGCTGTAATTCTTCTTCGTTCTGCCTATAGGTCAGACTAGGAATGGAGAGTTTGATGGTTTTAGGGTAGTAGGCTTCGACTGCTCCTGTCTCCATTTTTGCAATATACTTAAGTCCTAGTCCATTTTTACGGCTGAGAATGACTTCTGACATGCTGTCTTGCTTGTTAAAGTCTTGATCCATATTGAGGATAAAGACGTAAGGAAACTCCAGCCCTTTACTCTTGTGAATGGTCATGAGTTCTACAGCATCTTTTGGCGGTGCGACTGCCACACTTGCAAGATCATGCTGTGCTTCTAAAACTTGGTCAATCATACGGATAAAGCGGGACAAACCTTTGAAATTGCTCTTTTCAAATTGATCAGCTCGCAGTGCTAGGGCATAGAGATTGGCCTGTCTAGCAGGACCATTTGGCAAAGCCCCAACATAGTCATAATAAAAACAGTCGTTGTAAATCTTCCAAATCAAGTCATAGAGGGAGTGGGTTTTGGTATACAAGCGCCAAGAAGCCAAGATATCCATGAATTGCTTTAATTTCTCAGCTAAAGCTGTATGGATCAAATTTTTATGGCTACTTGCCTGTTTTTGAGCATTGACTAGCTTATCATAGAGATTCTCTTGGATTTTGTCCTCTGCTTTCTGAAGAGACAAACGTGCTAACTCATCCTCGTCAAAACCAAACATTGGAGACTTCATAAGGGCAACCAAGGCATAGTCTTGCAGGGGATTGTGAATGACACGAAGAGTATCTAGCATGACTTGTACTTCTAGAGATTGGAGATAATTGTTTTGCTCTCCGTCAGTTTTAACAGGAATCCCGTACTCTGACAAAGCGAGAAGAATCTGGTCATTACGACTGCGGCTGGAGGTCAGAAGAGCAATTTCTTTAAAGGCAACACCTTTTTCCTGATGAAGTTTAAGAATCTCCTTGATAACCAAGCGCATTTCGCCTGTTAGTTTCGTTTCTGCCTGCCCCTCTTCTTCCTCACCTGTGTCGTCCTTGTCATAGAGGAGAAATTCTGCCTTGTTGTCTGGATTGGGAGTCAGTTTGGTATTGGCAAAAACAAGCTGGTGCATGTTATCATAGTTGATTTCGCCGACCTCTTGGTCCATGAGACGTTCAAATACATCATTGGTTGCTGATAGTACTTCTGAACTACTACGGAAATTTTCCTTGAGGAGAATTAGCTTGCCTTCTTGTGGATTTTGCGCATAGCGTTGGAATTTTTCATTGAAAATCTGCGGATCTGCCTGACGGAAACGATAGATAGACTGCTTGATATCTCCCACCATAAAGCGATTGTGGCCATTAGACAGCAACTCCAACATCCGTTCTTGAATATGGTTGGTATCCTGATACTCATCGACCATGACTTCGTGGAAGCGTTCCTGATAAGCCTCACGAACTTGCGGGAATTTCTCTAAAATCTCAATGGTGTAATGGCTGATATCAGCGAATTCAAAGGCGTTTTCCTGGCGTTTACGCTGACGATAAGCCTCTACAAAATCACTCATGAAGGTTTGGAAAGTCTTAGCTAGTTCCCATGTATCTCCATGATAACGTTCTTGATAGTCGAGAATGATTATCTGGTCTGACAGTTGTCCTAGTTTAGCAAACTGGGTCTTTCTCTCTTCGTTGTAGGCATCGGCCAGTGGCTTCAAATCAGCCTTACGACTGGCATTAGTCAGAGATCGGCCGTTTTTCTCTTTTGAAATGGCGACGACACGCGCAAGTACTGCCTGATAAGCCTGACTATCGGACTCCTGATTTAGGGAGCCAATTTCATCCAGAATCAACTGAACATTCTCTAGATAAGCAGCCTTTGCAAACTCCTTGGCATCATTATCCAGATGGTAACGGAAAAAGCTTTCCAAATCCCAAAGGGCTTGTTTGATTTGCTCAGTCAGTTTTTCTTTTTCACTGGTAAAATCAGCTTTCTCAAAGCCTTTGAGGAAAGATTCACTCAGCCACTTTTGAGGGTTGCTGGTGGATTGGAGGAAGTCATAAATTTTATAGACTTGCTGGCGTAGCCCCCGTTCATCCTTGCCACGTCCAGCAAAGTTTTTCAGCAAATGACTAAAGGTCTCTTTCTGCTTACCTTGGTAATGGGCTTCAAAAACCTCATGAAAAACTTCGTTTTTTAGAAGTAGTTGCTCGCTCTGGTTTTGTAAAATCCTGAAATTAGGCGCAATATCAATCAGATAGCCATGTTTACCAAGGAATTTTTGTGTGAAAGAGTCCATGGTTCCAATGGCAGCGTTGGGTAGGTCTGCCAACTGTTTACCTAAGTGTTGTTTGAGGTCAACATCGCTACTTTCTTGGATTTGTTGGCTGATTTTTTTCTCCAAACGTTCTTTAAGCTCGGTGGCAGCCTTGACAGTAAAGGTTGAGATAAAGAGTTGAGAAATTTCGACACCGCGCGCCAATTGATCTAGAATGCGCTCTGCCATGACAAAAGTCTTCCCCGAACCAGCCGATGCTGAAACCAGGATATTCTGACCAGAAGTGTAGATGGCTTCGATTTGCTCGGCAGTTTTCTTTTGTTCCTTGCTCAAATGCGCTTCTGCTTCTTGCAATTTTTGAATTTCCTTCTCAGTTAAAAAGGGAATAGGCTTCATCGATTCAACTCCTCTCTTATTTTTTCAAACCAAGCTTGCTTGAGTTTTTCTCCGACCAGACGCTTGCCGTCAGCCAAGTCCAACTTTTCTAGGAAACGGGCTTGACCCAAGTGATAATTGGCTTCAAAGCCAGTAATGGCTTGATGTTGCTGGACGTATGGGGCAATGCTTCTGCCATTTTCAGTATAAGGATTAATGGCGAACTGGCCTGCTAAAATCTTCTCAGCAGCTTTCTTGTAAAGATGGGAATTGTAATCCAGTAGGAGCTGGAATTCCTCATCTGTGAGCTGATTGGCCTTGTTTTTGTTGTAAAATTCGCCCAAATGACTGCTTTCTTTTTCTAAAAAGATGCCTTGGTATTTCATTGACTTGCTAGCTTCTACTACTGCACCTGCCAGACTTTTAACGGCCATCAGAGATTGGACAGGTTCAGCCATTTCCAAGTACATGGCACCAAAAAAGTTCTGCTCCCCTTCTCTTTTTAAGGCAGCTAGATAGGTTGGCAACTGGGAATTGAGTCCATTAAAGAAATGGGGAAACTGGAACTGAGTTAGACTAGATTTGTAGTCTACTACTCCTATCGCTCCATCAGCTTTCAATCGGTCAATGCGGTCAACCTTACCTCGTACAAAGACACTGCGTCCATTGTCCAATTGAATCAAGGCTTGCTCTTTCCCACCGAAATTCGCTTCCTCTTTGATGGTTTCGATGGCTGGATTGTGTCGGAGAATATGTCCAGTTGTCCGTGCAACATCAAGCAGAACTTCCTTGGTAAACTGGGCTTCCAAACTTTCTTGATATATAGCTTCAAATTCCCGTTCCTGACTGGTTTCGTGGATAGATTGTTCTAGACGTTTGTCAAAGGATTCTTCGTCAGGCAACTGCAAGGCGCGTTCAAAAATGCGGTGTAAGAAATTTCCGTGACTACGAGCATCTGGACGTAGGCGCAATTCCTCCTGCAAGCCTAGAACATAACGGAGGAAATAACTGTATTGGTTCCGGTAAAACTCTGTCAAACCAGACGTAGACAGGTAAAATTCCTTGTCAGCTGGATAGAGAGCCTGTAAGGTATCCTTATCCAACTGCTTACTGCTTGGACTGGTTGGGAGGGCTGGATTTTTCAGACCTTGCTGGTCTAACTTTTTACCCATGACACGCGACAGAACCTTAACAAAGGTCAAATCTTGCTCAGTATCACTCATCTCGCCCTGCTGGTGATAGGCAACCAGACTAGACAAAAGACTGTGATAGGACCCCATATCCTCCTTAGATAGCCCTTTGTGATTCATCCTCCTCTCTTTTCGACTAAATCCAAAATGGACCAACTCTTGAAGATAGACAGATTCCTTACTTTCACTTTCATTAAAAAGGCTTGGAGCTGACAAGACCAACTGCTTACGAGCAGAATTGACCAAGGAAAGCATAGTGTAACGATTTTTCTTGAGATTTTCACTGCTGGCAATCAGCAATTGTGCCCCTTCCTCTGTCGCTTGGTTTAGGTTTTGCCTTTCTTCATCTGTCAAAAGACTGGTATTTTGCGCGATTTTTGGTAAATTGTCCTGTGTTAGCCCAATGGCGTAGACAAAGTCAGCCGTTAAGGGCGCAATCAAATCGTAACTCTGCACCAGAACGGTGTCCACTGTCGCTGGAATGGTACGGTATTGAGATAGGTTCATTCCAGAATGGAGCAAGGCTAGGAAGTCCTCTAGACTAACCTGTGAACCAGCAAAAACGGTCGCAAATTGTTCTAAAACATGACAGAATGCCTTCCAAACTTCAGTCTGTCTTTCTTGTTCTACAGCTTCCATAGTGGCTGTTAAGTCTTGCAACTGCTTAGTCACCGCTCCTTCTTTTAGAAAGACATTCCACTTTTGCAAGAGATTTTCAGCCTTTTGTTTTCGACTGGCAAAGAGGGTCTCAAGAGGTGCTACAATCCGCAAACGAAGGGCATTTAAACGTTCCAAATCAAATTTTCCGTGGTGGGATTTGGTGAAGGTTTGCTGAAAGGCTGGCAAGCCATTGATACCAAGATAGCGGATATATTGCTCAAAAGCATCAATATCAGCTTGATTAAGGTCGGTATACAAACCTGTTCTGAGGAGGTTAATCAAATCCTCCTGATGGAAACGATAGCGTTTCAAAGCTAAAATAGATTCGACAAACTGTGTCAAAGGGTGGTGAGCCATGGATTCGCTTCTACCAAGATAGAAAGGAATCTGATACTGGTCAAAAATCGTTTTCAGCGATAATTGATAAGAAGCTACATCCCCCAAGAGAATACGGAAATGCTTGTAACTCAGATTTGAGTTCTCGTGTAATTTCTGACGAATGCTACGGGCTACTAGCACCAACTCCTCCTTTTGCGTCAAGCAAGACCAGATTTGTAAGTTTTCACGATCCTTCTCATCGACCTCCAAAGTGAGTTCTGAAAAGTCATAAGAAGACTCCAACAAACGAGAGGCCTTATCAAAACTATCCATCTGCTCATGAGTTTGAGAATAATCCTGGGCAGGAGTTTGGTATTTAGAGGCTAGATGATGGAGAAACTCCACACTGGCTTGGTAGAGATTACCCTCGCTAAAAGGGCTAGTATATGCTTTCTTACTAGCATAGGCTCCAATGACAATCTCAACACCCTTGCCGTGAAGTAAGTCCACAATCCGCTCTTCCTCAGCAGAAAAACGAGTAAATCCATCAATAACCAAGGCGAGTTGAGTAAAATCACTACTAACTTTGTTATTCTCAATAGCCTCAATCAAATGGGACAACTGACTTCCTTGAGCCAATTGACCTTGATTAAGATAGGCCGTTACCTTCTCAAAAATCAAGACTAAATCGGCTCGCTTGTCCTCATCCGTCAAACTCTCCAAGTCCAAAAAACTCATCTGAGCAGTCGTCATCTCATGATAAAGATCAATCAACTGCTGGATAAATTGAGGATCCTGCTTGATAGCTCCATAAACACGTAAATTCTTGGGATCAAGTTCGGCAAGACATCTGTAAAAGGCCATCCCAAGACCGATGTCATCTAGACTGGTCTTGGCAGGCAAATCATTCAAAATCAGGTAACGAGCCATTTGAGCAAAGCGCGTGACGGTAATCGCAAAAGAAGCCTGCTGGGACAAGCATTCCAGTACGGCGCGTTCCTTTTCAAAAGAAAGAGAGTTGGGAGCGATGTAGAAGACCCGCTTGCCAGCAGCAACTAGCTCCTCTGCCTCTCTAGTTAGAATTTCTGTCAAAGAAGTCCGAATATCAGTATAAAGTAATTTCATCTCTGCCTCGTTGGAATTTTTCATTACCTTTTATTATACCATGATTAGACAGCCAAGTCTGAAAATAATCAGTTCTTGCTCATTTGTTGAAAAGAAAATGCCGGAAAGTTCCGACATTGTTTTAGTAAGCTAACTTCCTGAAAATAGTTGTAACCATACATCCCAGAAGGCAGTGATATTGATGAGAATATGAACTAGTATTGGATAGTAGAGACTTTTTGTCATGCGATACAATAGAGCAAAAATAAGCCCTCCGCTAGCATAAATGAAAAAAGCAAGAGGAGTTAAAGCGAAATTGATATGAATATAACCGAAAATAATAGCAGAAAGCAAGACATCTCCGTACCAAGGCGAGTTTTTGAAAAAGGTTATCATAAGCACACCGCGATAAATCAATTCCTCAGCAATAGGGCCGATGAAGCAAGCTATGAGCAAGAAATAGGGTAATTCCTGTCTCCCTATCATTTCTATCGTTTCATTCAAAGAAATTTGATTTGAAGACGAGGGTATGAAATAAGACAAGAGGAAGTCAGACATATACGAAATGATGTAGCCCAGTAAAAGGTAGATAAAGTACCTCGGCTGCCACTTGAAATGAAAAGTCTTCTTTCCTGCAAAAACTAGTAGATAGATGACTGCTAATAAAAGACCTCCACTCTCCATCCAAAGCAGAATCTGAAAAAATTCACGACTTGCTGGTAGATAAGGCTTTGCGAGGTGATTGAAAAGCCTCCAAAACCAAGTTGATTTGTAAAAAATTAAGGACAATGCTAGTAAAATCTGAACAATCCATTTTTTCATCTTAAACCCTCTGTTTTCCTTGACTAGATTATTGAATATAATGGTTTACTTAACTGTATAACAAGTTTAGTATAGCATCTCTTTACAAAATATCCTCTTCAAATCATGAATTGTCATCAAAACATCCTAGACTGTAAAATCAATTAAACCCTACCCTTTTACCATTATCTCCTCTAACAAAGGAAGACCTATGATTAAGTTACTAACCTTGGACATAGATTGATTTCTCCTAAATGAAGCCAAAGCCCCCCAAAAAAATCAGGTGGTTTATTTGGCCTGAACCTTACGGAGCAAGACAAATAAAAGCCAGTATTGCTACTGACTCTTACATCATTTTAATTTAACAAGATAAAATTATGCCTCTGGTTTCGTCGTAACTGACTCACTTCCTTTTAGCAAAGCAAGCAATTTTTCTGCTTCTGCCATGATGCCATTATTATCCATGGTTTGGAGACTCAGATTATTTCGTAAACCAGCTAGGCTCTCTGTCACATTGTTTTTCAAGCTAGCATCCGTTACTTTATCAAGTAAAGCTTCTACTTCTTTAAGCTTGGTTTCTACTTTTTCAGTCTCTACTTGAGGGACTTCAGCTTCGTCTGTTGTATCGTTAGCAACTCCCTCTGTCTCGTCTTCATCAGTGCTCGGTTTATAAAGATTATCTACTGAAGGGTTTAAACCTGCGTGATTCTCTTTTTCATCAGATTCAGGGCGAGTTGGCTCACTTACTTCATCATGTTTCTTATCTTCATCAGGTTTACTGTCTTCTACTTTATTTTTACGAACATGGTCGCTGGCATTTCCCCAACCATTATCTGAGTGAGGACGTTCGTTTGGATGTTCTACATAGTATTTTACAGTCGCAAAGAGATCCTCTAAACTATAGCCTTTAGGTGCCTCATAAAGTCCTTCGTCAAACCAAGAAAATTTAATGTTATGGTAATGGTCGTAATGAGGTATAATCAAGCTACCGTTTTTAACTTCAACAGTATGTTGGAGATTGTAAGGCATGTGATCAAGTGGAACCTTCTTAGCTGCCTTCACTTTATTATAGATTGCTTCTACTCCTTTAACCTCAGTATTTCCTGCCCCCTGATTATCTGTTGAAGGAGGCATCAAACCTTTCTCTTTAGCATAAGTCTGAGCTGCTGCTCTTTCAGCTTCAGACAAACTTTCTTTCTTAATCCAATGACTATGAGTCATATGTGGAGTTACATAGGCATCGCCTTCATCGCTAGTTATGTCACGAGGATCAAAGATATAGCCATCTTCTGTTGTATACTTACCTGCTAATTTCGCTAATTTAATTTCATCGTCCGTATAAGCAATTTGAGCATTTGGTTTGCCAAGTCGCCCTGGATGGGTAATTGGTGCTAGGAAGGTAAGAATATCATCAACTAACTTGACTTTATCACTTGAAACATCATTAAGACGTTCCAATAGTTTATCCAAAGCGTCAAAATCAGCTTGGCGCCCTTTATTAGAAATCAAATTTTGATGAACTTTTGCTAGTAAATCATAAACCTTGTTGTAAAATTCTTGATCACTAGAAGGGATGGTACTTTTCTTAGCTCCTAACACATGAGACAAACTTTCTTGTTTGGCAAGTTTATTATCAATGGCTATAACAGTTTCTGCTGAAAGCTCCTTAGTAGAGATATAACGCGAGGTTCCATTCTCTTCAAAGACATAACCATCAGCTACCTTTCGAACCGCCTGTTTCACCAATTTTCCATCAATTGGATTGCTTGGAGATGGTTGAGGATTGGGTACAGGTTGTGGACTTGGTACTGGGGTAGTATCTGGAGCAGGGATTAGATTTGGTCTTGATGGTAACCAATGACTTGAACTATAATGAAGTGGAATCATTCTTGCAATCTTCTGCTCTAGATCAGACATTTGTGAATAAGGAATAAAGTGATAATGGTCTCCGTGAGGCACTGCTACACCGTTAGCTGTACGTTTGATGATTTGTGCCGGATCAAAGACTAATCCATCCGATTCTACATGTCGTTCTGATAAAGGTTTGGCATACAATTCACTTAAAAGTGTTGAAATGTCTTCCCCTTGATTTTGATGATAAGTTGGTGTGACAGTCAGGTTTGGAGTCTCTGTCAAACTTGGTTGGGCTGGTTTAGCATTATCACTACTTGGTTTACTTGAACTTGTAGTAGAATGTGAGCCCTGTTTACCATTCCAATAAGCTTGGGCGGCAGCTAATTCTCCTGCTGACAAATCACTCTTAGGTATATAGTGGAAATGATTGCCATGTGGTACAACAAAAGCATCACCTGTATCTTCAATCACATCTGTAGGACTAAAGACATACCCATCATCCGTTGTATAAGCGCCTCCAGTTCCTCGATTTGGTGCCTGCGTATTGAGATTAAAGTTTGGTTTAATCGGTGAACTTGGTGTTGAACTTGGTTTATCTGTACTGCTTGGTTTCGTATTGTCATCATGACTTTGAACTGGCTGACCTCCAATTGGTAGATTTCGAGCCAATTTTTCTTCCAAAGCAGACATTTGCGAATAAGGTATGAAATGGAAATGATCCCCGTGAGGCACTGCCACACCATTGGCAGTACGTTTTGTAATCTGTGCTGGGTCAAATACTAATCCATCAGACTCCACATGACGTTGGCTAAGTGGCAAAGCGTACAATTCTTGAAGAAGACTAGCTAAATCCTCACTTTGACTTTCAGAATCTGTTGCAGGATTTTGAGGTGTCTCAGATTGACTCGTTCTCACACTAGATCTTGTTTCTCCCCTGCTTGAACGATATTCAACCGTACTTAATTGGCCACCTTTTCCAGATAAGAAGGCTTGGGCAGCAGCTAATTCACTGGCAGACAAGTCACTCTTAGGAATATAGTGGAAGTGATTGCCATGAGGAACGATATAGGCATCACCCGTGTCCTCAATGATATCAGAGGCATTAAAGATATAACCATCATCCGTTGTATAGCGTCCTTGAGCTCTGGCAGCAACTACCGCCTGATCGCTAGAACTGCCTCCATGATTATGACTGTGTTCCTGCTTCTGACGTTTAATCTCTTCTTTTGTCCGAATATTGTCCGCATGAGCCGCATCCTTGAGGTAAACATAGTATTTCCCGTTTACCTTAATCACATAGCCACCCTTGATTTCATTGACAATATCTGAATCCTTCAACTGATAATTCGGATCTTTCATCAGCAGTTCTTCACTGATGATAGCATCATAAGGAACCTTGCCATTATAGTAATGATAATGGTCTCCATGAGAGGTCACATAACCTTGATCCGTAATCTTGATGACGATCTGTTCTGCGTTGATTCCCTCTCTTTTACTGACTTCATCTGGTGTCAAGTTCTCTGCCTTTTGACCAGCCTGATCACCGTCTATATAAGCAACTCGATTAGAATCTTTCTTAACTTGACCAGCTTGATACCGTCCAAGCTCATAGGAACAAACACTTAGGGCAAGAACTGCCACTGGACCTGCTACATATTTTTTATTGATTTTCATTCTTATCTCTTTTCTTAAGCCTATTTGATTCACCACAAAACGATGAACCGGTTAATTAACTAGTTAATAGTTTACTCTTTTTAGTATTACTTGTCAAGAATTTTTCGTATACACATAATAAAAATGAAAGCCTCTTTATCGAGACTTTCATTTTTCATTAGTTTATTTTTCTTTGCTTACAGATGTAAGATTACTACCTTTTAACAAAGCAAGTAATTTCTCTGCTTCTGTCATGATACCATTATTATCCAAGGTTTGGAGACTTAAGTTATTTCGTAAACCAGCTAGGGTTTCCGTTGCATTGGCTTTCAAACTAGCATCTGTTACTTTAGCAAGTAAAGCTTCTGCTTCTTTGAGCTTGGCTTCTACTTTTTCAGTCTCTACTTGAGGGACTTCTGGTTCAGCAGGTGTTTCCTCTACTGGCTCTTCATCTGCTTTGAAGTTCTTATTTGGATCTTCACTGTGGTCTTTCTTACCTAAGACATGCTCGCTGGCATTGCCCCATCCATCATTAGAATGTGGACGTTCGTCAGGATGTTCAACATAATACTTAATCGTCGCAAATAAATCTTCCAAGGTATAACCGTTTGGAGCCTTGTATGAGTGATCATCAAACCAAGCAAATTTAATGTTATGGTAATGATCCTTATGAGGAATGATTAAATTACCATTTTTTATCTCAACTGTATGCTCTACCATGTATGGAAGTCGAACGAGTGGAATCCGTTTCTCACCTTTCACACGATTGTAAATAGCCGCTGCACTATCTCCAGTTGGATTTGCTTGAGCATCTGCGTCTGCTGACGGAGGTAGAATTCCTTTTTCTTTAGTATAAGATTGAGCAGCTGCTTTTTCCTTATCAGAAAGGCTATCTTTTCCAATCCAGTGACTATGACCCATATGAGGCGTTACATAGGCATCTCCTTCATCACTGATAATATCATGTTCGTCAAAAATGTAGCCATCTGAGGTTGTATACTTATCAGCTAATTGTGCAATACGGACTTCGTTTTCGGTATATTCAATTTGAGAATTTGGCTTACCAAGACGTTCTGGATGGGTAATTGGTGCTAAGAATGACAATAAATCATCTACCAATTTTCCTTTATTAGAAGATTCATCATTCAAGCGTTCTGCTAATTTGTCTAAGGCTTGGAAATCAGAAATACGACCCTTATTTTCAGACAAGGCTTTATGAGCCTCGGCCAATAAATTATATGCTTTATCATAAAATTCTTGGTCACGAGGAGCGACATTTTCTTTCTTCGCAACTAGGGCATGCGTCTCTTGAGTTTTCTTAGACAAGAGATTTTCAATAGCGTCAATCTTATCCTTGGCTAAGTCTTTAGCTAGAACATAACGACTAGCGCCCTTATCTTCTATAATATATCCATCACCAACTTTTCTAACAACCTGATTGACATCAAATTCTGTCGGTTTATTTTCCACTGGTGCTAGAGGTTTGGTAGTAGGGGCTGGCTTCAGAGGAGTAACACTTGGCAAGACACTGCCATTTTGTCCCTTGACGGCTATCATACGAGCCAATTTTTCTTCCAGCGGTGACATTTGTGAATAAGGGATAAAGTGATAATGATCTCCGTGAGGCACTGCTACACCGTTAGCTGTACGTTTGATAATTTGGGCCGGATCAAAGACTAATCCATCAGATTCCACATGACGTTCTGATAAAGGTTTGGCATACAATTCACTTAAAAGTGTTGAAATGTCTTCCCCTTGATTTTGATGATAAGTTGGGGTGACAGTCAGGTTTGGAGTCTCTGTCAAACTTGGTTGGGCTGGAGCCGGATTTGGTTTGTTACTACTTGGTTTACTTGAGCTTGTAGCAGAATGTGAGCCCTGCTTCCCATTCCAATAGGCTTGGGCTGCAGCCAATTCTCCTGCTGACAAATCACTCTTAGGTATATAGTGGAAATGATTTCCATGCGGTACGACAAAAGCGTCACCTGTATCTTCAATCACATCTGTCGGACTAAAGACATACCCATCATCCGTTGTATAGGCGCCTCCAGTTCCTCGATTCGGTGCTGGCGTATTGAGATTAAAGTTTGGTTTAATGGTTGAACTTGGTTTATCTGTACTGCTTGGTTTCGGATTGTCAGCATGACTTTGAACTGGCTGACCTCCAATTGGTAGATTTCGAGCCAATTTTTCTTCCAAAGCAGACATTTGCGAATAAGGTATGAAATGGAAATGATCCCCGTGAGGCACTGCCACACCATTGGCAGTACGTTTTGTAATCTGTGCTGGGTCAAATACTAATCCATCAGACTCCACATGACGTTGGCTAAGTGGCAAAGCGTACAATTCTTGAAGAAGACTAGCTAAATCCTCACTTTGACTTTCAGAATCTGTTGCAGGATTTTGAGGTGTCTCAGATTGACTCGTTCTCACACTAGATCTTGTTTCAGATCTGCTTGAACGATATTCAACCGTACTTAATTGACCGCCTTTTCCAGATAAGAAGGCTTGGGCAGCAGCTAATTCACTGGCAGACAAATCACTCTTCGGAATATAGTGGAAGTGATTGCCATGAGGAACGATATAGGCGTCACCTGTATCTTCGATGATATCAGAGGCATTGAAGATATAACCATCATCCGTTGTATAACGGCCTTGAGCTCTGGCAGCAACTACCGCCTGATCGTTAGAACCGCCTCCATGATTATGACTGTGTTCCTGCTTCTGACGTTTAATCTCTTCTTTTGTCCGAATATTGTCCGCATGGGCAGCATCCTTGAGGTAAACATAGTATTTCCCGTCTACCTTAATGACATAACCACCCTTGATTTCATTGACAATGTCTGCATCCTTCAACTGATAATTCGGATCTTTCATCAGCAGTTCTTCACTGATGATAGCATCATAAGGAACCTTACCATTATAGTAATGATAATGGTCTCCATGAGAGGTCACATAACCTTGATCCGTAATCTTGATAACAATTTGTTCAGCGTTGATTCCCTCTCTCTTACTGACTTCATCTGGTGTCAAGTTCTCTGCCTTTTGACCAGCCTGATCACCGTCTATATAAGCAACTCGATTAGAATCTTTCTTAACTTGACCAGCCTGATACCGTCCAAGCTCATAAGAACAAACACTTAGGGCAAGAACTGCCACTGAACCTACTACATATTTTTTATTGATTTTCATTCTTTTCTCACTTTAATTCTTCTGCTAGAACACTCATATTTTCTTCAAGATTTTCTAAATAAGTCTTGTCATTTTGTGGGTCTGCCTCTAAAGGATTCAGAGTTTTAAGACCCACACCTGTTGATTTGACAAGAGTTTCAGCTACTTTTGAAGAAGCGTTACTTTCTGTAAAAATCGTTTTAACCTTATAGGTTTTTACAAATTCCTGAATTTCTGTAAGTTGTCGTGGACTTGGTTCTTGTTCAGGAGAGATACCTGCAATACCAAGTTGATTAAGTCCAAATCTCTTCGCTAGATAAGAAAAGGCTGTATGTTGTGTTACAAATGTTTTCTGAGTCGCTTTTTCAAATTTAGGCTGGAATTTCTTAGTTAATTCTTGAGCTTTTTTGATAAAGGCTTGCGCATTTTTCTGGTAAGTTTCTTTATGCTCACTATCCACCTCTGAAAGTTTATCAGCGATAATCTGAGCTTCTTCGCCAGCTTTTTCAGGATCTAGCCAAGTGTGAGGGTCATAGAGCGTTTTTTCATCAACTCCATCCCCTGCTTCCACATCTTCTAGCCCTGGAACACGGTCTAAAGTCATTCCCTCTGAAGCCTCTAAAACCTTCACTTTAGATTTTTTTAGATTTGGATCCAGACTTCCTGCCCAAGATTCGAGCGTATGAGAATGGTAAACAAAGACATCTGCATCATAAATGGCTGCAATATCATTTGCTGAAGGTTCAAAGGAGTGAATTCCGCTACTTGACTGAATCATCCGAACATCATTCAAGTCACCAGATACTTCCTTGACCATAGCGTAGATAGGATAGAAACTGGTCACAATTTTCATCCCTTTCCCTGTCTGGCTTTCCTTTTGACCACAAGCTCCTAAACACAAAAGAAAGACACTTAACAATACTAAAAATAAACTTTGTTTCTTCATGGATAACCCCTTAACTATTTAATTAACTGGTAAACATTCTACTCCTAAAAATTTAATCTGTCAAGCTATTTTAAGAAAAAAATTGAAATTTCTTTCACATATAAAAATCTGCTGAGTTTCAACAACTCAACAGATTCTCACTTTATATACTCAATGAAAATCAAAGAGCAAATTAGGAAGCTAGCCGCAGGCTGCTCAAAGCACGACTTTGAGGTTGCAGATAGAACTGACGAAGTCAGCTCAAAACATGTTTTTGAGGTTGTAGATGAAACTGACGAAGTCAGTAACCATACATACGGCAAGGCGAAGCTGACGTGGTTTGAAGAGATTTTCGAAGAGTATTATTCTTCTATGGTAGAATGCTTATAGCCATAAGTGAAGTAAATAATACTTCCTACTAACAACGCAACTAGGAAAGCAATCCAAGTTTCCACATTATACTGCAACATGAAGGACAAACAAATGATGATTGATAAAATTGGTAATAATGGTACCAGTGGTGTTTTAAATTCTCCAGCTTTGGGCATTCCCTTTTCTCTCCGTAAGCGAATCAAGCCGTAAGCAAGCATAATCAAGTAGGCCAAGGTACAAATGTTTAAGAAGGCTGCTATACTGGCTAGTGGGAATATTCCTGCAGCTACTGCTGAAGCTAGACCTGTCAAGATAGTAGCATTCTTTGGTACCTTGCTAGTCTTCGTTAGTTCTTTAAAGGCGGCAGGCATCAATCCGTCACGCGCTAAACTGTAAATCATACGCGATAGGGCATAGGTCATCGAAATACAAACTGTAATCAAGGTCAAGATAGCCACCAATGACACATAGTTGGCTGCCCAACTGATCCCAACGCTACGAAGGGCAAAGGCAACGGCATCGTCGACATTTAGATGGCTATAATGGACCACACCAGTTAAGACAAGCGTCACCAAGGCATAAAGAATAGTTACGATAGAAAGCGATAAGACAATCCCTCTAGGAATATTTTTTTGAGGAGTCTTGACCTCATCTACGGCCATAGAGATGGATTCAAATCCCAAAAAGCCGAAGAACATCAAGGACGCACCAGCCATAATACCAGTACTAGCACCATAGATTTGTCCAAAACCATAAGGAGCAAAATTACTCCAGTTGTCAAGTTTAATATGCCAAATTCCTACTAAAACAAAGAGAGCTAAAGCGGAAAATTTCAAAATAACTAGAATAGAATTAAAGCGTAAGGCTGCCTTGGCATTTAGTAAAACAAGCGAAGTCACCAAGACCAAGACAAGAATAGGCAATAAATCAACAAATGTTCCTGCTTGAGGATTAAAGGTACCATTTAAAGCCTGAGGAAGGGCTATCCCATATTGAGAAAGCAAGCCTTTAAAATAAGCTGCCCAACCCGAAGCCACACCAGATATGGCTGTCATGAACTCCATCATGGTTAACCAACCAGCCAACCAGGCAGGAAATTCTCCTAAAATAGCATAGAGATAACTGTAGGCACCACCTGTAGCGGGTACTCGCGAAGCAAATTCTGCAAAAAAGAGGGCTGATAATCCTACACACAAGGCAGAAATGACAATTGAAATCACTAGGGCTGGACCCGCTAGAGTTGCGGCTGCAGTACCTGTTATTGTAAAGACACCTGTCCCTACCATGGCTCCGATACCCAGCAAAATCAAATCCCATAACTTCAAATGCCTATGCATCTCCGTTTTATCTAAACTAACATTTTTTGTTCTAAATATATTCATCTTTGACTCCAAAATAAAATGATGATTCTATTTTACCATAAATATAGGAGATTTGTGAATATTTATAAAACATTTTTCTGAAAAAATCTGACTACCTTTTTGTAATAGCTTATACTCAATGAAAATCAAAGAGCAAACTAGGAAACTAGCCGCAGGCTGTACTTGAGTACGGCAAGGCGATGTTGACGTGGTTTGAATTTGATTTTCGAAGAGTATTAAGAACCAAAACTCTTGAAGAAGTTGACAATGGCTTGCCAGAGGGAGCTTAAGAAGTTACCACCTTCTTCTAGCGCCTTATCAGCATCAAAGTTAAGGTTGATATTTTTAAAACTGTCGCCAGCTTGTGATACAATGCTTTGTTTCAGGTCCTTTAAGGTTTTAGTGAAGTCTGCATTGCTGAGGATATCACTCTTTGAGAGATTCAAAGCAAAATTGATGATGATATTGATCTGGTTTCCTGTTATCACCTGATCAAGTTTGTAATTTTTTAAGGTATCTTCAACGATTTTACGGACATCTTCCTCTGTCAGATTTCCCTTGCTTTCTTTAGCTTTGGCAAGTCCTGACTTGATATCGGCTAGGGCAACGTTCAATTTATTAGCATCATAGCCAGTTTTGTCCTTGTTTTCAGCATTGATATCAGACAAAGCCTTTAGCTCTTCTTGAGCCAAATCTTTATTGGCTTGTGGCACCTTGGCTCCATTAGCTTCTAGAGAATAGTATATCCCTGCTAAAGCACTCTCACCTGTAACTGGAATAGGTGCTGCTACAGTGATTTTGGCGTGTTCCACACCCAAAGTTACGGCCGCATTGCGGTACATATCCTGCGTCACCTTAGTAATGTTTTCTGGTGTTTCAATCTTGACCTCAAGTGGTGATTTGTCACCTAGCTTTTGAATCTTGGCTGATGAATACAATTGTAAGCTAGAATCATTGGCAACATTCATAATCTTAGAATAGACATCAGGTGTCATGGTCTTGAGTTCTTTGGTGTCTGTTGAGGCATTGTAGCCCAGTTTTTGAAGGGTTTGATTTTTTTGGTCTTCAGACAATGATGAACCTAGGACATATTCAGGTTGAACATAGGTTTCATCGATGACTTTTTGAACATCTGTTGCTGCATGGACACTATTCATAGCTGTTACTGCCCACAAGACCGCAGCACTAGTCAGAAAGAGTTTCTTTCTCATAGGGAATTTCCTCCTTTACCTTTCTAGAGTAATATATCTATCTTAAAGAAAACTTATAACAAAAACACCTGGGCTAGCCAGATGTTGAAAAGAGAGTAAAAGTTTTGATGATGTAAAGGTTGAGTTGCACCTGTCTAGAATAATAATAGTTTCCTCCATTTACATAGAGTTCAGCACCGTGAAAAATGGAAATGGGGTGAATATAACTATAAGTCTTTCCAGTGGTATTGCCAAGCAAGGGAGCAACCGTCTCACGAGAGTATTGTTTGGCCAGTGCTAGGGTGTTTTCCTTGCCATTTTGGGCGATAAAATCGATATAGGCAGGTCCAAAATTATAGGCTTGAACAGCCGTCCAAACATCTACACCCTTCTTCTGGGCCAGATAGAGATTGTCTGTCAGAGTTTGAACGCCTTGCCGAATGCTAGAGGCATTATCATTGATGGTGTTGGTTGAACCACTTGCAGACTCACTAGACTGCATGACATCGCCTTCTTTTCCTTTTGTTTCGGTATAAATCATAGCGAGCACAAGCTCTTCGTTTGCTGGGGTGTCTTTTTCACTCAAGATTTCTCGCACCATGGGTTGATAGGTCATGACTTGCTTGACATCTTGGTGAACGCGGTAAGCTTTATATCCAGCAAAAAGGAAGACTGCTAGTACAAGCACTCTTCGAATTCGTTTAAACATTATTTGCTTTGAATATCCTCGATATTTTTGATTAAGATAGAGTAAGTTCCATTGTCGTTTTGGATAAACTCAACAGACTCGGCGTCTTGATAGACGTTATTGGGAACAATGAGCTCAATTCCATTTGACAAGGAAAGTTTTTGGTTTTCAAATTTTTTAAGCTGACGACTGGCATCAATTTCATCAAATTGAACTGGTTCTGGTACGGCTTCTTTGACTTGGTCAATAAAGCTCAAACGAGCTGTCAGATTGTTGTCAAAAAGGTCGTTAGCCAATTTTTCAGGTGACAATTCATTACTTTCTTCTAGATTATTGAAAATCGCTGATTTGACCTTGGATTGAAATTGAAAATCATCTGTGTTAAAAGTCTCAGCAATTCTCTGGGCCGTTTTTTCCAGTTCCTTGATAGATTTCTTAGGAGAAATCTTAGGAGCGACAGCAAGAAGATTATCTGAAAAATAGTTCAAGAAAGTTCCATTGTACTTGATTCGTTTTTCAATCAGATGGTACTTGCGGCTCTGAAGATTGACCACCAAGGCTTCGTCGGCACCCGTTCCAAATCCAGGCAGGTTATTCTGAGTCAGCTTGATTGGATTATCAACTTCTCCACCGAGGTGAGTCAAGGTCTCCCGCAGAGCAATTCGCAAGAAAGCGAAATGTTCTACACCTTCTTTAGAAAATTGCACAAAAATCAAGTCATTGGTCTTGAGGTTTTCAGAAATACTGAACTCTTCTTTCCAGAGATTAGCCAATGTTACTGATGTCTCCAACAAATCGTCTGTGATATGATTGAAGAAGGGATTTTCTTCCTCGAAAATCCCAGTCTTGGCTTCATCTGAATACACACGTTCAATTTTTCTACGCAGGTATTCTTCGATTTTTGGAGTAATATTGAGAAGCTTATCCGCTAGGAACAGCTCGGTATCATCCGGACTGAACTGGTGAATAATGGCTTTCTTAATATAAATATCCATAAAAGTTTTAGTCCTCGTATAATGGGAAGGCATCTGTCAATTCTTTGACTGCACTTCTCACTTCTTCTAATACAGCCTCATTTTCTGCATTCTTAAGGGTTTTAATGATGAGTTCAGCCACTTTGCGACTTTCTTCTTCACCAAATCCACGCGCAGTAATAGCTGCTGCTCCGATACGAATACCACTTGTCTTGAATGGTGACAAGGTTTCGTAAGGGATTGAGTTTTTATTTAGGGTAATATTGACTTCATCCAGCAAGTTTTGAGCAACTTTTCCGTTTTCTACAACCTTAGTTACATCCACTAGGAAGAGGTGGTTTTCAGTTCCGCCAGAAATGATACGGAAATCAGGATCTTGCAAGAAGACTTCTGCCATAGCCTTGCTGTTCTTGATAACATTAGCAGCATATTCCTTGAAGGCTGGATCTAAGACTTCTTTGAAAGAAACAGCTTTAGCTGCCACAACGTGCTCCAAAGGACCACCCTGAATACCAGGGAAAATAGCTGAATTGATTTTCTTAGCTAAGTCTTCATCATTGGTCAAAATCAAACCACCACGAGGGCCACGAAGGGTTTTGTGGGTCGTTGTTGTCGTGATATGAGCGTATGGTACTGGGCTTGGATGTAGACCAGCAGCAACCAAACCAGCGATATGAGCCATATCTACCATAAGTTTAGCCCCAACAGCATCCGCAATTTCACGGAATTTTGAAAAGTCGATAATTTGAGAATAGGCTGAAGCACCTGCTACGATCAATTTTGGTTTTACTTCTTGGGCTTGTTTCAAGATAGCATCAAAATCCAAGAATTCCGTTTCAGGATCCACACTATAAGAAACAAAGTTGTAGGTTTGACCTGAGAAGCTGACAGGAGCTCCGTGGGTCAAGTGTCCACCTGCTGCCAAATCCATTCCCATAACCGTATCACCTGGTTCAATCAAGGCCATGTAAGCCGCACAGTTGGCTTGACTTCCTGAGTGTGGTTGGACATTGGCAAATTTTGCACCGAAAATTTCTTTTGCGCGTTCAATGGCTAGAGATTCTACCACGTCTACTACATCTGTTCCACCATAATAACGGCGTCCTGGGTAGCCTTCGGCGTATTTATTCGTCAAGATAGACCCTTGAGCTGCCATAACAGCCTTGGAAACTACGTTTTCCGAAGCAATCAACTCAATGTTGTTTTGTTGTCGTTCTTCTTCTTTGGCAATAGCATTCCAGAGATCAGCATCATATGCTTTAAAATCGTCTTTGTCAAAAATCATAGGTCTTCTCCTTTATTGTGTGACTAGTCCATTAGTTTAATTTTCTTATTAGAAAATCAAACTAAAAGATGCGAATAAACCGTTTCTGCATTTTATCACAAGTATAACCAACTTTTTCATAAAATGCATGAGCACCCAGACGATGATCGGCAGAGTTTAAGCGGATAAACCCATAACCACGTCTTTTTGCTTCTTCTTCCAATCCTTGTAATAAGCTTTTACCAATACCTTGACCTTGCGCTTGAGGTGAAACTGCTAAGGCTAAAATATTAAATCCTGCTTTGGAATAAAGGGATTCGTAAACCTCAGCATGGACATATCCAAGCAAGGCATGACTAGCTGCATCCTCATAGCCAAGTAGGAAATGATGGGAATCCTGAGACAGTCTAGCTAGTTGGCTAGCCGTTTCCTCTGGACTAAAAGAATAACCCAAAGCCTCTTGGTTGATGTCACATATAGCTTTCACATCTGTTTCTTGCAAATCTCTTAGCATATCATTCCTCCTCAAAAGAAATCTCTGGCAACCGAGCAAGAATATCTTCTCGCTTAATGGCCCCTTGGCGTAAGATTTTCACCTTGTCTCCAGACAAATCCAAAATCGTCGAATCCTGTCCAGTTAGAAAAGCATCGTCTTCCAGACCCAGAACCTCTTGGTCAAAATCCTTCAGAATCTGTTCAAAGATTACACCACTTGCCTGACCTGAGATATTGGCAGACGGCCCAATCAAGGGCCCCGTATCTCTAATCAAATCTAGTGTAATGGGGTGACTGGGCATCCGAAATCCAACAGTAGCGAGACCAGAATTGACCCAATAGGGAACTCGGTCATTGGCTTCGAGAATAATGGTCAAGGGACCCGGTAAAAAGGTATCTACAAGTTTTTGTAGATAAGTTGGATGATTCTTTGAAAAATGCAAGATGTCCTCTAGAGAGGCGATATTTAGATTGAGTGCCTTGTCTCTAGGACGACGTTTGAGCTGGTAAACATGATCAACTGCTTTTTCGTCTAGAGCCTTGGCAAAAAGACCGTAAACCGTCTCTGTAGGCAGAACGACAGCTCCACCATTTTCCAACTCTTGTCTAATCCTGTCCATCATCAACCACGACCATCCTATCTTGACCAAATTGGTCCTTGAGTGTTCGTACTCTTTTTTCAGGAAAATGTTTCTTAAAAAACGCAGGAACACTTTGACCTTGCTTGTATCCAATTTCAAGGTAAATCTTACCACCATCTTTGAGATAGTCTTTTGCATCTTCCGCAATTCTACGGTAAATAGCTAGGCCATCCTCGTCTGCAAAGAGAGCTAGATGAGGCTCCGAATGCAAAACATTCAAGCCGACCTCTGACTCATCTTCACGAGAGATATAGGGTGGATTGGAAACAATTATATCATATTTTTCAGAAATTTCTGTAAAACAGTCAGATTTTTTTAAAAATATTTGAAGATTTTGATTTTTAGCATTTTCGCTAGCTAAATCTAAAGCATCTTGGGAAATATCCGCTGCTGTTACTGACCAATTTGGTCTGTTTTTTGCTAAGGCAAGAGCTATAGCTCCACTACCTGTTCCAATATCCAGAACTGAAAGATTCGTCTCAGGATTTTCAGCCAGGATAAGCTCCACTAACTCCTCTGTCTCTGGACGAGGAATCAAAACCCGCTCATCAACTGTTAACTGCATACCAAAGAAATCTGCATGACCGATAATGTACTGGGCTGGTTTATGAGCTGCTAACTGCTGGTAAATTTCCTCTACAAATTGCTTTTCTTCCTCTGTTACCTCTTGCTGTAGGGAAAAAACAAAGTCTGTAAAAGTGAGGTTTTTCAGGCTACGATAGACAAAAGAGAGGCTTTCAGCTTCCTCTCCTTGTCTTATCAATTCTTCTTCAAAATCTGAAAATAATTGAGCTAATTTCATTATTTATTTGTTTAATTCTTCTAATTTTTGTGTTTGGTCATAAAGCACCAAGGCATCCACAACTTCGTCCAATTTACCAGACAAAATGGTATCTAGTTTTTGGAGGGTTAAACCGATACGGTGGTCTGTGACACGGTTTTGTGGGAAGTTATAAGTACGAATCCGTTCTGAACGGTCACCAGTACCAATAGTCGACTTACGCTCAGCATCTTGCTCATCTTGAGCAATCTGAGCAAAGTGGTCAGCCACACGTGCACGGATGATTTTCATGGCTTTTTCACGGTTCTTCTGCTGGGTACGTTCTTCCTGCATCTCAACCTTGATATTGGTTGGTAAGTGAACGATACGAACGGCAGTCGCAACCTTGTTGACGTTCTGTCCACCAGCACCAGAGGCGTGATAGATGTCAACACGAAGGTCTTTTGGATCAATATCGTATTCTACTTCTTCCACTTCAGGCATGACAAGGACTGTCGCTGTAGAGGTATGCACACGCCCTTGGCTTTCTGTCACAGGGACACGTTGAACACGATGGGCACCAGACTCATACTTGAGTTTAGAGTAAACAGACTGACCTGAAACCATGGCAACCACTTCTTTAAAACCACCGACACCGTTCATAGAAGCTTCCATGACTTCAAACCGCCAGCCTTGGGCTTCTGCATACTTTTGGTACATAGTTAGAAGGTCTCCGGCGAAAAGTGCCGCTTCGTCACCACCAGCCGCTCCACGAATTTCAAGGATGATATTCTTGTCATCGTTTGGATCTTTAGGAAGGAGCAAGATTTTCAGTTTTTCTTCGTATTCTTCTTTTTCAGCCTTGGCATCTTTGAGTTCTTGCTTGGCCATTTCTTCTAAGTCCGCATCTCCGCCTGATTCCTTAATCATCTCTTCGGCGTCAACGATGTTTTGAAGGACTTGCTTATACTCACGGTAGGCTGTTACCGTATCACGAGATGAAGCTTCCTCTTTTGAAAGCTCCATGAAACGCTTAGTGTCAGATACTACATCTGGGTCACTCAGCAATTCTCCTAATTCTTCATAACGGTCTTCTACAGCTTGTAGTTGATCATAGATGTTCATTTTTTCTCCTTATTTCTCAATTGTTAAATCATAGATTGCTACTACTTCGTTCTCGGATATTTCCCCAGTTTCTTTAAATCCATAACTGAGGTAACATGATCTTGCATGTTCGTTTTCTGGTTCATAAGACAACCAAAGTTTATTGCCTAAACCTGCTGGTGCTGTCCGAACATAGTCTAGTACTTTATCCATAATTGGTTTAAAATATCCTTGATTTTGAAAATTCTTATCAATCATAAAACGAAATAGTAAATAATTTCCACTACTAATTCCGATCTTTTTATCATAAGCTATCATCACAAAACCTATAATTGCATCATTATCATAAACTGCCAATGGAGCTACAAAATCTCCATTTTTAGTGTAGACGTATGCTTCAGCTAAACTAATTGCGTTGGTTGCAATGAATTGTTTTTGATATTTCTTGACATCCAAATTCAAAACATCAAAATAATTTTCCATTGTAACATCTCTTAGTTCAATTGTCATAGTTTTGCTCCTTGTTAGAGGTTATCATTGGCGCAAAATAATGTTTACGGCAAACTGAAATATAGGTTTCATTACCACCAATCTGGATCTGTTCTCCATCGTAAACGGGCAGTCCATCCTGTGTTCGCAAAACCATAGTCGCCTTTTTCTTGCAATACTGACAGATGGTCTTGATTTCGTCAATCTTGTCTGCTAAAAGCAAGAGATATTTGGAACCTTCGAACAGTTCATTGCGAAAGTCATTTTTCAAACCAAAAGTCATGACGGGTATATCTAACTCATCAACAACACGAGCTAGGTCGTAAACATGGTGACGCTTGAGAAACTGGGCTTCATCGACCAAAACACAGTAAGGCTTTTCTGGTAGGTCTCGGATATAGCCAAAGATATCCGTCGTCTCCTCAATCGCAATGGCAGGGCGCTTCATACCAATCCGACTCGACACATAGCCAACACCGTCACGCGTATCCAGAGCCGAAGTCATAATCACAACTCCCTTTCCTTGCTCCTCGTAGTTATAGGCCACCTTGAGAATCTCAATCGTCTTACCAGAGTTCATGGTCCCATAACGATAATACAACTGTGCCATGTTTCTTGCTTCACGTCCATTTCTAAATTTTTGCTACATTCTAGTATATCATAATTTTCTTAAGCTTTAAACGGCAAAATGTGGTAAAATAGAAGAAATCAAAAACTAGTGGAGGAAGCTATTATGCCATTTGTACGCATTGATTTATTTGAAGGACGCACGCTCGAGCAAAAGAAGGCTCTTGCTAAGGAAGTAACAGAAGCTGTTGTTCGCAACACTGGAGCCCCTCAATCTGCTGTCCATGTCATCATCAACGACATGCCAGAAGGAACTTACTTCCCTCAAGGGGAAATGCGCACCAAATAAGCTAGCTTAAGCAGAATTGCTTAGGCTTTTTCAATCTCCAAGTAGCATCCATTGAAGAAATAGTTCAAATTTGTTACAATTTGAAAAGAGACTTGGAAAAATTTCCAAGAAAAGAGCTATTTATTAAAGGAAACATTATGATTACACGTGAATTTGATACCATCGCTGCTATCTCTACTCCACTAGGTGAAGGGGCTATTGGTATTGTCCGCCTGAGCGGAACAGAAAGTTTTGCTATTGCGCAAAAGATTTTTAAAGGAAAAGACTTGTACAAGGTTGCCAGTCACACTCTCAACTACGGTCACATTATTGATCCTCAGACAGGAAAAGTCATGGACGAGGTTATGGTTGGAGCTATGAAGTCTCCAAAGACCTTCACTCGTGAGGATATTATCGAGATTAACACCCACGGTGGGATTGCGGTGACCAATGAAATTCTCCAACTAGCTATCCGTGAAGGAGCTCGATTGGCTGAACCTGGTGAATTTACCAAACGTGCCTTTCTAAACGGTCGTGTTGACTTGACTCAGGCTGAAGCCGTTATGGACATCATCCGCGCCAAGACAGACAAGGCCATGAACATTGCGGTCAAACAATTAGATGGTTCCCTTTCTGATCTTATCAATAATACCCGTCAAGAAATCCTCAATACACTTGCCCAAGTTGAGGTCAATATTGATTATCCTGAGTACGACGATGTTGAGGAAGCCACTACTGCTGTTGTCCGTGAGAAGACTATGGAGTTTGAGCAATTGCTAACCAATCTCCTTAGAACAGCCCGTCGCGGTAAAATCCTTCGTGAAGGAATTTCCACTGCCATCATCGGACGTCCCAACGTTGGGAAATCTAGCCTCCTCAACAATCTCTTGCGTGAAGACAAGGCTATCGTTACAGACATTGCTGGTACCACACGTGATGTCATCGAAGAATACGTCAACATCAACGGTGTTCCCCTAAAATTGATTGACACAGCAGGTATTCGTGAAACGGATGATATCGTGGAACAAATTGGAGTTGAGCGTTCGAAAAAAGCTCTTAAGGAAGCCGACTTGGTGCTGCTAGTACTAAACGCTAGCGAGCCCTTAACTGCCCAAGACCGACAACTTCTTGAGATTAGCCAAGATACAAACCGCATTATTCTTCTTAACAAAACTGACCTACCAGAAACGATTGAAACTTCAGAACTACCTGAAGATATCATCCGCATTTCAGTTCTTAAAAACCAAAATATTGATAAGATTGAAGAAAGAATCAACAACCTCTTCTTTGAAAATGCTGGTTTGGTTGAACAAGATGCTACCTACTTGTCAAATGCCCGTCATATTTCCTTGATTGAAAAGGCTGTTGAAAGCCTACAGGCTGTTAATGAAGGGCTGGAACTAGGTATGCCAGTTGATCTACTTCAAGTTGATTTGACTCGCACTTGGGAAATTCTCGGTGAAATCACTGGTGATGCTGCTCCTGATGAACTCATCACCCAACTCTTTAGCCAATTCTGTTTAGGAAAATAAGAAAAATCCATGATCCTTCATTCGGTCATGGATTTTATTGTCTTCATTAATAATCTGGTCTTAAAACACCTGTTACAGTTGCCTTAGTCGCTTCGTAGTCGCCATCTACAACAACCTTGATAATGCGTTTTGCATCTTCTTCTGGTGCTGGAACTAGAGGTAATCGAGTTGGACCAGCTTCAAATCCCATATAGTTGAGAACGGCCTTGACAGGAGCAGGACTTGGATATGAGAAGAGGGCATTAACCTTAGGAATGAATTTACGTTGAATAGCTGCGGCTTTCTTCATATCGCTTTCTGCAATGGCAGTAAACATCTCGTGCATTTCATCCCCATTTGTATGTGATGCAACAGAAATAACCCCATCCGCACCAAGGTTCATGGCATGGAAAGCATCTCCATCCTCACCTGTATAAATCAAGAACTCTTCTGGCTTGTGCTCAATCAAGTAAGCCATATTAGCCAAGCTAGTACATTCTTTGACACCGATAATATTTGGATGGTCAGCCAAACGAAGCATGGTTTCTGGAGTCAATTCGACAACTACACGCCCTGGAATGTTATAGATAATAATTGGTAGGTCAGAAGCATCTGCAATGGCTTTAAAATGCTGATACATTCCTTCTTGAGAAGGTTTGTTGTAGTAAGGAACAATAGCAAGCCCAGCTGCGAAACCACCAAATTCCGCTACTTCTTTGACAAACTCGATCGAGTCACGCGTATCATTGGTACCTACACCCGCAATCAAAGGAACTCGTCCATTGACAATCTTTTGTACAGCCGCAAAGAGTTCCAACTCCTCATCGTGGGTTAAAGTTGGACTCTCAGCAGTCGTTCCAGCTAGAAGAATGCCGTCTGTATGATGGGCCAATAAATGCTCAATCAGGGCTGGAATGGCATCAAAGTTAATGGAACCATCCTCGTGAAAGGGGGTAATAAAGGCTGTGATGATTTTACACTCTTTTAAATCTTGATAAGACATGAAAACACCTCTCTATTTCAAAGAAGGAGTTCATCTGAACTCCTAAACGATATGACTATTTTAACTCAAATTTCAATTCAGCTGTTGGACGAACCAAGCCACGTTCATGAAGAGTTTCAGCAATCTGAACTGAGTTCCAAGCAGCACCTTTGAGAAGGTTATCTGAAACAACCCACATGTGAATTCCTTTTTCTGCATCCAAGTCTTTACGGATACGACCAACAAAGGTATCACGTGAACCAACTGCATTGATGGCTTGAGGATAGATTTGATGAGCTACATCATCTTCAAGGACAGCGCCTGGGAAGGCTGCGATAGCTGCTTTCACTTCTTCAATTGGAGCCACTTCTTTTGTTTCGATGTAAACAGACTCAGAGTGAGCTGACAAGACTGGAATGCGCACACATGTTGCAGATACTGCAATGCTATCATCTTCCATGATTTTCTTAGTTTCCTTAGTCATCTTCATCTCTTCGTAAGTGTAATCATTGTCAGTGAAGACATCGATTTGTGGAAGAGCGTTAAAGGCGATAGGATAGTGTTTCTTGTCACCACCTGAAGGTAAGATTTCCGCATGCAAATCACGTGGTTTCACACCATCATTCAACACTTCACGAAGTTCACGTTGTGTCTCAAGAATTGCTCCCATACCAGCACCTGAAACTGCTTGGTAAGTTGAAACGATGATACGATCCAAGCCCCATTTTTGACGGACAGGTTCAAGCGCCACCATCATTTGGATTGTTGAACAGTTAGGGCAGGCAATGATCCCGTTGTGAGCATCAAGTGCGTGAGCATTGACCTCTGGAACAACCAATGGTACGTCTGGATTTTGACGGAAATAAGATGTATTATCTACTACTACCGCTCCAGCTTTCACTGCGTATGGTGCATATTTAGCTGATGTAGAACCACCTGCTGAAAAGAGAGCAATATCAACTCCCTCAAAAGCTGTTTCAGTCGTTTCTTCAATCGTAATATCTTGATCTTTAAATTTCAAAGTCTTGCCTGCTGAACGTGCAGAAGCAAGTAAACGAATTTTATCGATTGGAAGTGTTGATTCTTCCAACATTTTTATCATCTGAGCACCGACAGCACCTGTCGCGCCGACTACAGCAACTGTATATCCCATAAATAACCTCTTTCGGAATTTTCTAAAAATTTCTATAATAGATGTATTATACTACTTTTTCCATGAATTGCAAAGCTTTTTCATTATTTTTTGGAAAATAAAAATCCCCAGTCGCTAGACCAGGGACTAAGAGGCATCTTCATGTGATGAGCAGGTTCACACAACTCATCAAGGTCCGCTCCTGCGTTATGACCTCCTTATGCTCAATAGTAGTCCGAAGACAACCTATCGACTCATCGCATCTACTATTCTACTAAAGAGAATCACTTTTGTCAACAGACGAAACTCTTTATACTCTTCGAAAATCTCTTCAAACTTCGTCAGCGTCGCCTTACCGTATGTATGGTTACTGACTTCGTCAGTCTTATCTACAACCTCAAAACAGTGTTTTGAGCTAACTTCGTCAGTTCTATCTACAACCTCAAAAACATGTTTTGAGCTGACTTCGTCAGTTTCATCTACAACCTCAAAAACATGTTTTGAGCTGACTTCGTCAGTTCTATCTACAACCTCAAAGCAGTGCTTTGAGCAACCTACGGCTAGCTTCCTAGTTTGCTCTTTGATTTTCATTGAGTATTAGTTTTATTTACACAGATACATAAGAAATATCTTTGAAAAATTTGAGGCAGACATAACAAAAAACCTTGTAAATAAAGGTTTTTTCTGTCTATTTAATGCTAATTGCCGGGATTGAACCGGCGACCTCATCCTTACCATGGATGCGCTCTGCCAACTGAGCTAAATCAGCTTACTTAAAAAGTATACTACAGTTAGAAAATCTTGTCAAGTTTCCTAAGAAATTTTCCTAAAGAAAAAGCCAGGTAAGAGCTACCTAGCTTATCTTCTTCTATTTGCTTAAATCAATTCGACGACCAATTTTACCAATAATAATCGCTCCAATAATCAATGAGGCAAATTCACCAACTCCTGTTGTAAACCAAGTAAGGAAAAATGGTAATTCTGCTACAATATTCAACTCCGCAGCGATAGTAAACATGGAAATTGAAAAGAGGATTGAAAAGAAGAAATGATCTTTTCGAATCAATCCATTAAAGAGGTAGTCTTTACTGTATTTTGCAAAAAGCCAAACACCTAGACTGAGGAATACCAAGGTTGATCCACCACCAACAAAGACATCTAGCAGTCCGAAACTAAAGAAATTAGCAATCATACAACCGATTGTAACTCCGATGATGTACTTAGGATTGTAAAAAGCCATAAAGTTCATCATTTCTGAAATACGGAACTGATAAGCACCATAGCTGATGGCATTTAGGGGCGGTGTGACAGTCAAAACGACATAAATAGCAGCAACGATTGCAATATCTGCAACATCACGAATAGTTAATTTTTTCATCTTTTCTCCTTTAGCGGGTTATCCGCGTGTAATATGCTTGGTGAAAGAAGCTAAGCACCAAGGGTTGCTTTATTCAACCTTACTAGTATAGCACAATAGTCTGCTTTATGCTATACTTAAACCATGAAAATTCCTATTCAAAAATTTTTTAACAATGAAATCTTAGCCTATCTCTTTTTTGGCCTTGCAACAACTCTAGTTTCGATTCTCTCACGATTCGTCATTTATCAACTAAGTCATCAGGAACTCCTTGCTACTGCTTTAGCAAATATTATCGGTGTCCTCTTTGCCTTTATCACAAATGATACGATTGTGTTTAAACAAGCAAGGAAGAATCGACTTATCCGTTTAGTAAAATTTTCTCTTGCCCGCCTTTCTACTTTTCTGTTAGATTTGCTCTTTACTTTTCTGTTTGTGACTCAGTTTCCTCACATCATAGGACAATTCGTAAATGAAAGTCTTGACAAAATCAATGCAATCGAAACAGTTCTTGCACAAATATCAATAATTATTCTTAATTATATTCTAAGCAAGCTATATGTTTTTAAAAAATAAAAAATTTTGAGCATATATCTTGCAAGCTCTTCTTAATTAATATATAATTAAGAGTAAAAATTTTTTGAAAGGGAAAATGAAAATGTTAAAAGATCTTAAAGCATTTTTGCTTCGTGGTAATGTTGTTGACCTTGCTGTCGGTGTGATCATTGCCTCTGCTTTTGGTGCTATCGTTACTTCATTTGTTAATGATATCATCACTCCACTCCTATTGAACCCAGCCTTGAAAGCTGCGAAAGTACAAAACATCGCTGAGCTTGCATGGAATGGTGTTACATATGGTAAATTCTTGAGTGCTATTATCAACTTCCTTGTTGTAGGTACTGTTCTCTTCTTCGTTATTAAAGCTATGGAAAAAGCTCAAAGCCTTACTAAAAAAGAAGAAGTTGTTGAAGAGGAAGCACCAGCTGCACCAACTGAATTGGAAGTACTTCAAGAAATCAAAGCTCTTCTTGAGAAAAAATAATCGATTAAAAGGATCTAGCGCAAAGCTAAATCCTTTTTCTTTACTCTTTTGGTAACTTACCTGCTTTCTCAAGCATTTTTTTGATAAGATAAGGCATCTTAACATTTTCCCGACCTTTTTTCTCAATCAGTTTTTTCACAAATTCTGGCATTTGTAAATCTTGAGATTCAGCCAAGATATTTTTAGTCTCATCTGAAGGAACTAACTCATCAAAGGTTTCTTCTTCTGGGAGAAATTCCTTAAATTCTTGATGTTCATTAGCTCTGACTGTATTAACCAAAGCATCAATCAAACGAGAATCCGTATTTGGCATTGGTGGTCGATGGTAGTTCACACCCAATTCTTGACACAAGTCAAAACATTCCACATCGTTGTCAAACAAGACTTCAATATGCTCACTAATAAAGCTGATAGGAACAAAAATATAATGGTCTGGATGTTCTGTCTGTTCTCTGAGATACTCCAAGACATCTGGCTTAATCCATGGAATACCTATATCACTTTCACTCTGCCAAGTGTTAGTATATTGCTCGGAACTCAAACCTAGTTTTTCAGCAACTAACTTGCTATTTTCAAAAATTTGGTCGATATAAGGGTCACCAAAATCCAAGGCAAAAATGGGTACACTATGGGCTGAAAAGATAACTTTAAAGCTATCTTGCTTCACTTCTTCTTTTAAAATCTTAGCAATTTCATCTGCCCAATAGTTTAAGAGCGCTTCTTCTTGATACCAATCCTTAATAACTAAAAATTGAATTTGCTTGCTTTCTAAAAATTTCTCATAACCCATGACAGAGTAGAAAGAATAATGGGGCTCCAAAATCAAGCAAATACACTGCTCAACTCCGTCTGCTTCCATCTGACTAATCACATCTGGAATAAAGGGTCTTGAAAACTTATTGGCAAAATAGACACTATACTCATTCCCCAGTCTAGCCTCTACCAAGGCAACTTCTTCACGGGTAATTCTTTGCAGAGGCGTACCTCCAATAAGTACATAATTATCATAGAGTGTTTGAATCTCGTGGTCTTGAGGTCTCACTCCACGACGAATATTTGTGAAAAAATCAGCCACACCTTCAAAGGTAATCTCTTCTGGCGAACCGAAAGTCATCATTAAAATTGCTTTTTTCATAATTGCTTCCTTGTGATATTTTTATCAAGTTTATTTTATCATTTATCCATTAATAAGTAAACGCCAACATAGCGAATTTCTCTAACTTCTGTCTTTTGTTTTTCTCTCTTTTCTATGATACAATGGAAAAAATGAATTCAAAAGGAGTTTTTTATGACTTATCCCAATCTCTTGGACCGATTCCTAACCTACGTTAAGGTCAACACGCGCTCTGATGAACACTCTACTACTACTCCAAGTACGCAGAGTCAGGTTGACTTCGCGACAAATGTCCTAATTCCTGAAATGAAACGTGTTGGATTACAAAATGTTTATTATCTACCAAATGGTTTTGCTATTGGAACTTTGCCAGCCAACGATCCGTCTTTAACACGAAAAATTGGCTTCATCTCCCACATGGATACTGCTGATTTTAATGCCGAAGGAGTTAATCCTCAGGTGATTGAAAACTACGATGGTGGTGTGATTGAACTTGGAAATTCTGATTTCAAACTCGATCCAGCTGACTTTGAGAGTCTTGAGAAATATCCAGGACAAACACTCATCACAACTGATGGAACAACTTTGCTAGGTGCTGATGACAAGTCAGGAATAGCTGAGATTATGACAGCCATTGAATATCTGACTGCCCATCCTGAAATTAAACACTGTGAGATTCGTGTTGGTTTTGGTCCAGATGAAGAAATCGGTGTTGGTGCCAATAAATTTGATGCAGAAGATTTCGATGTAGATTTTGCCTACACTGTTGATGGTGGCCCACTAGGTGAGCTTCAGTACGAGACCTTTTCAGCAGCGGGTGCTGAATTGCATTTCCAAGGACGTAATGTCCACCCTGGTACTGCCAAAGGACAAATGGTCAACGCCCTTCAGCTAGCAATTGATTTTCACAATCAACTTCCAGAAAATGACCGCCCTGAGTTAACAGAAGGTTACCAAGGTTTCTATCATCTTATGGATGTGACTGGTAGTGTCGAGGAGGCGCGTGCAAGCTACATCATTCGTGATTTTGAAAAAGATGCCTTTGAAGCGCGTAAAGCAGCTATGCAGTCTATCGCTAATAAGATGAATCAAGAACTTGGTAGCGACCGTGTCACCCTAAACTTAACAGATCAGTACTACAATATGAAAGAAGTCATTGAAAAAGATATGACTCCAATTACCATTGCTAAAGCCGTTATGGAAGATCTGGGTATCACTCCTATTATCGAACCAATCCGTGGAGGGACAGACGGCTCTAAGATTTCCTTTATGGGAATCCCAACCCCGAATATCTTTGCGGGTGGAGAAAACATGCACGGACGTTTTGAATATGTTAGCCTTCAGACTATGGAACGTGCAGTTGATACAATCATTGGTATCGTAGCTTATAAAGACTAAAAATAGGCTGGGCAAAAACTCAATTTTAAGAGAAAATGAAGTAAATCTTCACACAATAAAACGCATAGTATCAAGGTTTTTCGGCTCCTGATACTGTGCGTTTTTTGATTATAAATACGGATTATTTGGTATAACTTCTCTTTATTGATGAACTGCTTGGGCCGCTGTGATAAGGGTCAACTTGTACACATCATCCGCATTACATCCACGAGAAAGGTCGTTAACTGGCTTGTTCAAACCTTGCAAAACAGGTCCTACAGCCGCAAAGCCACCAAGACGTTCAGCCATCTTGTATCCGATATTTCCTGCCTCGATACCTGGGAAGATGAAGACATTTGCTTGACCAGCTACCGTACTTCCAGGAGCTTTCAGAGCTGCAGTTTCAGGAACAAAGGCTGCATCAAATTGCAACTCACCATCGATTTCAAGGTCAGGACGCAAGTCGTGAGCAATTTTAGTGGCTTCTACAACCTTATCGACGCTTTCACCAAATCCTGAACCTTTAGTAGAATAGCTCAGCATGGCAATTTTAGGCTCGATGCCAAACATCTTAGCTGTGATTGCTGAGTTGATGGCAATTTCAGCCAAGGCTTCTGCATCAGGATTGATATTGATAGCACAGTCTCCAAATAGGTAACGTTCCGTACCACGAACCATGAGGAAGGCACCTGAAGTACGAGTCACATTTGGACGAGTTTTGATGATTTGAAGAGCTGGACGTACTGTTGAAGCTGTTGAGTGAATCGCACCTGATACCATTCCATCAACCAAGCCCAAGTAAACTAACATAACACCAAAATAGTTGACATCTTCAACCAAAACCTTGCGTGCATCTTCTTCAGACATTTTGCCCTTGCGACGCTCTACTAAGGCAGCAACCATTTCTTCAAATTGAGGATAATGTTGAGGGTCAATGACTTCATAACCATCCATGATCCCTTCAATTTCAAGATAAATTTTAATTTTTTCAGGATTTCCAAGCAAAACAGGAATCACTTCTGTTTCTTTTACCAAGCGTTTAGTCGCTTGAAGAATACGTGGCTCTTCCCCTTCAGGGAGAACGATACGAGCATTTTTACCAACAAGGTTGGCTTTTAGACTTTCAAAAACTTCCATGAGTTTTCTCCTTTTAGATAATAATTATACTCTGAATCGGTTTTTATAGAGTATTAGTTGATAACTGAGTAATAAGGTTACTGAAATCATCCGGCAAGGAACTTTCTAACTGCAAGTCTTGCTCTAAAAATGGATGATAGAAGGATAGGTAATGGCAATGCAGAGCCTGACGTTGAATGCCGTCATCCAAGCTACCACCATACAAATCATCTCCCAACAAAGGAAAACCAATATGAGAAAAATGGACTCGGATTTGGTGGGTTCGACCAGTATGCAATCGAATGTCGACCAAGTGAATATTTCCATAGGAAGCGACAATCTTGTAGGAAGTATGGGCGTACTTCCCACCTTTAGCTACGCGTCTGGTGATAATAGAGTCTTCATCACGCGCAATCGGAGCAATAATTTCTCCTTCGGGCTCTAAATATCCATCTCCTTTAACCAAAGCAAAGTAACGTTTTTCAATGGACTTCTTCTGCAACTGCTTGTCTAATCGTGCGTGGGCATAGCCATGCTTGGCAAAAAGCATCAAGCCAGAAGTGTCCCTATCAAGCCTGGTCACAATGTGAACCTGCTGATTTTCGTAATTTTGCTTGACGTAGTAACCCTTGATAAAATTGGCAATGGTATTGGAGTGATTAACACTAGGAATAGAAGCCACTCCATAGGGTTTGTTTAAGACTAGAAAATGGTCATCCTCATAGAGAATATCCAGAGGGCGCTCAATAGCTTCCAGAGTTTCAAAGCCTTCCTCGGCGGGAATATCGATGATAACTCGGTCTCCAATATCCAATAGATAAGTTGCATTTTGAGGTTGGTCATTGACCAGAATAGCTCCGCCTCGAAACTTAATCTTGGCCAGAAGTCCCTTAGAAACCTCGTGCTTTTTTAAGAAGGTCTTAACCTTGACATGTTCATCTGCGATAAATTCAAACCTCATTCGTCCACCTCGCCGATAAATGCATCCTTAACACGATTCCAGAAACTGGTGTGGCTAGGTGATGCGACAAAGTGAATCTTATGATGGTCGATTTGATACTCAATTCGCTCAATATTACGGAAAGAATAAACGCTATTGTCAACCGAAATAGTATGGTAATCGTTTCTCGTTGGAATGAGTTCAATCTTATCCTTCTTAGGAACAATAATGGAAGAGCCCAACGTACGATAAACACGATTATTAAGGCTGGCAATTTCCGTCAACTGAAGAGCTTCAATGGTAGGGTGTAAAACAGCCCCGCCAAGCGACTTGTTATAGGCTGTACTACCAGTCGGAGTCGAAACTGTTAGCCCGTCTCCACGAAAACGCTCAAAGGGAACACCATTGATTACAATATCTGCTACCATGGTTCGATCAGACCTGCGGATACTAGCTTCATTTAGTGCTCTGAAAATCTTAACTTCACCATTTCCAAGAAAGACCTTCACATTCAGAACAGGGTATGATACCTTTGCCCCAGTATCTAGTTGCAAATTAGTCACTAGCTTGTCCAACTCAAAATCACGGTAGTCCGTATAGAAGCCCAAATGTCCAGTGTGAACACCAATGAAGCGGACCTTGTCAAGCTGGTTTTCGTACTTATGAAAAGCCGACAAGAGCATGCCATCCCCACCTATGGAGATGACAATATCCGGATTGGTATCATTGAGTATAAACTGATTTCTCTTCAAACGATCTCGCAATTCATACAAAACCCTTTGACTCTGCGGTTTTCTATTAGCTATCAGATCAATTCGTTTACCTGTATTCTTCATCTGTATCGTCACTGTTTCCTACACCGTCATTTAATTTTCTACTCAAAGGATCAAAAAGTGCCTGAGCTTCCTGGATATCATCTCGAATTTTACCCATTTCTTCATCCAACTGATGAGCAATCTTGGCTGTAATTTCCAGTCGCTTCTTTATCTCCTCTGGGAAATCCCCTTGGTACTTGTAGTTGAGAGAATGTTCTATTGTTGCCCAGAAATTCATGGCCAAAGTACGAATCTGAATTTCTGCCAAAATAGTCTTGGCTCCATTGATGGTGTCAACCATATATTCTACTACCACATGATAGGAACGGTAGCCTGAAGCCTTTCGATGAGTAATGTAATCTCGTTCCTGTATGATTCGCATGTCCTGACGTTTGCGCAAAATTTCCACTACTTCCTTGACGTCATCTACAAACTGAACCATCACACGCAAACCAGCAATATCTTGCAAATCGTGCTCTAAGGTCGCATAAGTAATGCCACGACGAGCCATTTTCTCCTTGATACTCTCAATTGGCTTGACTCGACCAGTCACAAACTCAATCGGAGAATGCTTATTTTGCTTACGATATTGCTTACGAATACCACGAAGTTTAATCTTTAACTCACCAACAGCTTGAATGTAAGGATCTAAAAATTCTTCCCATTCTAAGGTCATATATTCTCCCTTGTTCTCATACTATCCTTCAAAAATATCTTTGATTTTTTCTCCAGATTCATATACAATAAATACAATGCTATTATATCATAAATCCGCTTTCAACGATAAAGAAAAGGTAAGAAAAATGAAACATTTAGAAATTGAATTGAAAACACTCTTGAAAAAAGATGAATATAATCATCTAAAAGAACAGTTCACAGGTGTCACTCCTGTTCTTCAAAAAAATTACTACATGGACACGCTTGATTTTGAACTGCGAGAAGAGAAAGTTGCTATGCGCATTCGAACCTTTGAAGACTGGGCAGAATTGACACTCAAAGTCCCGCAAAGTGTTGGAAACATGGAATACAACCAAAAATTGCAACTAAAAGATGCTGAAAACTATCTGAGCAAGAAAGAACTTCCTCAAGGGCTAGTACTGGATGAATTGGCGAAACATGGTATTAAAACAAGTGAATGGCAGATTCTTGGTTGTCTAACAACACTTCGCTATGAAATGCAAACAGCTATTGGTCTCATGGCGCTGGATGAAAGTCAGTACTTTGATATTACAGATTACGAATTAGAGCTTGAAGTTGAGAATCACGAGCAAGGGAAACAAGATTTCCAGCAATTTTTAGAGGAAAATCAGATTTCCTACCAAAAAGCCCCTTCAAAATTGGTTCGATTTGTCAAAAGCATGAAAAATAGCTGAAATAATCTTCATTTTTTGGTAAAATAGAAAAGATAAAAATACACAAATCCCAGTTCATATAGGCAAGACATATATAACTAGGATTTATAAAGTTTACAGAGGACGGTCTATAATGTCAGATAGAAAAAACATGAAACTTTTCGCACTCAACTCTAACCAAGAGATTGCACAGAAAATTGCACAAGCTGTTGGTGTACCGCTTGGAAAACTATCATCACGTCAATTTTCAGACGGAGAAATCCAAGTAAATATCGAAGAAAGTGTCCGTGGTTATGATGTTTACATCATCCAGTCTACAAGTTTCCCTGTTAACAACCACCTAATGGAATTGTTGATCATGGTTGACGCTTGTGTGCGCGCAAGTGCCCACAGTATCAATGTTGTCCTTCCATATTTTGGCTATGCACGTCAAGACCGCATTGCTTCACCACGTGAGCCACTTACAGCAAAACTAGTTGCTAATATGCTAGTTAAGGCTGGTGTTGACCGTGTCCTTACCCTTGATTTGCATGCTGTTCAGGTGCAAGGCTTCTTTGATATTCCTGTTGACAACCTCTATACAGTTCCTCTATTTGCAAAACATTATTGCGATAAGGGCCTACTTGGTTCAGATGTTGTTGTCGTTAGCCCTAAAAATTCAGGTGTGAAACGTGCTCGTAGCTTGGCTGAATATCTTGATGCTCCTATCGCCATTATCGATTACCCTCAAGACGATGCAACTCGTAACGAAGGTTATATTATTGGTGATGTTGAAGGTAAGAAAGCCATCTTGATTGACGATATTTTAAATACAGGACGTACCTTCTCTGAAGCTGCTAAAATCGTTGAACGTGAAGGGGCTACAGAAATTTATGCTGTTTCTAGCCACGGTCTCTTCGTCGAAGGAGCTGCTGAACTTCTTGACAATACTAATATTAAAGAAATTCTTGTGACTGATTCAGTAGCAACAAAAGAAAAAACTCCTAAAAACGTATGCTACATCACTGCTAGTGAGTTAATTGGTGATGCCATCGTCCGTATCCACGAAAGAAAACCAGTCAGCCCACTCTTTGCCTACAACAAAAAGAAATAAGGTGATCCTTTGATTTATTTGGACAATGCTGCAACGACTCCTATGTCAGCAGTTGCTATTTCAGCTATGACCAAGGTTATGCAAGAAACCCATGGCAATCCATCTAGTATTCATGGTCATGGTCGTCAAGCTGGCAAACTCTTGAGAGAAGCCCGTCAGGAACTAGCCCAGTTACTAGGGACAAAACCTCAACATATCTTTTTCACTTCTGGTGGGACTGAAGGCAATAATACTGCCATCATTGGCTACTGTCTTCGTCATCAAGAACAAGGAAAACACATCATCACAACTGCCATTGAGCATCATGCTGTCCTTGAAACGATTGATTACTTGGTTCAACACTTCGGTTTTGAAGTAACCATTATCCAGCCAGAAAATCAAGAAATCACCGCCCAGCAAATTCAAGAGGCCTTACGTGACGATACGATTTTGGTTTCTACCATGTTTGCTAATAATGAGACAGGAAACCTACTTCCCATTGCTGAAATTGGCCAAATACTCAAGCAACACCCAGCCGCCTATCATGTCGATGCAGTTCAGGCTATTGGTAAAATCCCTATACACCCAGAAGAATTGGGCATTGATTTTCTCACTGCTTCGGCCCACAAGTTCCATGGTCCTAAGGGAATCGGTTTTCTCTACGCTTCTAGCATGGACTTTGATTCCTATCTCCATGGCGGAGACCAAGAACAGAAAAAACGTGCAGGTACTGAAAATCTAGCTGCCATCGTAGGCATGGTTGCAGCCCTAAAAGAAGACCTAGAAAAACAAGAAGAACATTTTCAACATGTACAAAATCTAGAAACTGCCTTTCTGGCGGAGCTGGAGGGAGTTCAGTGTTACCTGAATAGAGGAGAACACCATCTCCCTTATGTTCTCAATATTGGATTTCCTGGCCAGAAAAATGATCTCTTACTCCTTCGTCTAGATTTAGCTGGAATTTCAATCTCTACTGGCTCAGCCTGTACGGCAGGCATTGTCCAATCCAGCCATGTTCTTGAAGCTATGTACGGAGCAAATTCAGAACGCTTGAAGGAATCCGTTCGTATCAGTTTGTCGCCACAAAATACTGTCGAAGACCTACAAACCCTCGCAAAAACCTTAAAAGAAATTATCGGAGGTTAGCCATATGGCATTTGAAAAAACCATTCAGTTAAAAAATTGTCGTTACGACTACACTCTTAGCCCTTCTGTTAAAAAATTCACCCTTAAGGACAACACCTTTTTTGAGACTAAGGTTGGTAACTATGAATTGACTCGCCTTTTGGAAAAAGTTCCGAACAGTGGTGAAGGCTTCCAACTCAAAATCATCATTAACAAGGAACTCACAGGGGCTAAAATCAATATCACTGACAAGTTTGGCCTTCGTCTTGTTGATATTTTCAAATCAGAAGACCACCACATTCATCAGGAAAAATTCTACTTCCTCATGGATAGCTTAGTAGAACGTGGTGTCTTTACAAAATCAGAAAGATAGAGCCAAGATGTTTGAACTAACCTATAAAGATAGCTATCATGTAGAGCGGACTCTCAAGTACGAGGATTATGAGGCTCTCATGCTGGCTCTATCAGGATGTGTGACTCTACCAGATACACTTTATGTAACTTCTCTGACTTTTAATGGCCAGAAAGTTTATCAGGGGCTGGTCGGAGACCTCTACCGTTTTCTATCACATGCAGATTTTTTACATCAAAACTAAGATTTTTCTTAGTTTTTTCTTATTTTTGTTGATTTTTTCACAATGTTTCTATAAAATAGAAGAATAGAAAGGTTGTGATTTTGTGAAAGATAAACAGTCTGCTATTCCAAAAGCTACAGCGAAAAGACTCTCTCTCTACTATCGAATTTTTAAGAGATTTCATGCAGAAAAGATTGAACGTGCCAACTCTAAGCAAATTGCAGAGGCTATCGGTATTGATTCAGCAACCGTACGTCGTGATTTTTCCTATTTTGGTGAACTTGGTCGTCGTGGCTTTGGCTATGATGTCAAAAAACTCATGACGTTTTTTGCCGATTTGCTCAATGATAACTCTATTACCAATGTCATGCTGGTTGGTATTGGAAATATGGGGCATGCCCTTCTCCACTACCGCTTCCACGAACGTAACAAGATGAAGATTATCATGGCCTTTGACCTAGATGACCATCCTGAAGTCGGTAGCCAAACCCCTGATGGGATTCCTATTTACGGAATTTCTCAAATCAAGGATAAAATCAAGGATGCCGATGTGAAGACTGCTATCCTGACCGTTCCCAGCGTTAAGTCACAAGAAGTTGCCAATCTCTTGGTTGATGCTGGCGTGAAAGGAATTCTTAGTTTTTCACCAGTCCATCTGCATTTACCAAAAGATGTGGTCGTTCAGTATGTCGATTTGACAAGTGAACTCCAAACCCTCCTCTATTTCATGCGAAAAGAGGATTAGAAAGCGAAAATCATTTTATGAAAAAACCAGTTATAGGGATTACAGGAAACGAAAAAACTCATCCAGATGATGACATCATGATGAGCTACGCAGCAAAAGGCTTTGTTGAAGGCGTTAAAGACGCTGGAGGGATTCCCATCATCCTACCGATTGGTAATCAAGAAATGGCCTGCCACTATATCAGTATGATTGACAAGCTCATCTTGACAGGTGGGCAAAATGTTGATCCAAAATTCTATGGTGAACCAAAAACCATTGATAGCGATGACTACCACCTTCAAAGAGATATCTTCGAACTGGCCCTCATCAAGGAAGCTATTAAACAGAAAAAGCCAATTTTTTCTGTCTGCCGTGGAACACAACTCTTTAACGTTGCCATGGGTGGAACTTTGTATCAAGATATCGAAGATCACTGGCAGGATTGTTCCGCCGAGTACACAACCCAACGCTTAGTGACAGAACCAAATACCGTTCTCCGAGAAATCTATGGAGAAATCTCCCATATCAACTCCTTCCACCATCAGAGTATTAAGGATTTAGCACCTAACTTAAAGATTGCAGCTCATGATCCTAAAGATGGTATCATTGAGGCTGTCATGAGTACGGATGATGTCGCCTTTCTCGGTGTCCAATGGCATCCAGAGTTTCTTTTTGAAAATCGTCCCAAAGATAAAAACCTCTTTGACTATGTCGTTAATGAACTTTAGATTAAATCTGTCTTTTCACGATAGCTAAAATAACTGGAGTGAGAGACAATCAAATGGTCCAAGAGGACAATTCCCATCAGGTCACAGGCTTCTTTAACAAGTTTAGTGACATGATCATCATTTCGGCTAGGGGCTACCGCTCCCGAAGGATGATTATGAACCAATATGAGTGAAGTCGCCATATGCTTGATAGCATAGTGAAGAATCTCACGTGGTTCAGCAATACTACGAGTTGCAGAACCGATAAAAATGGTCTGTTGATGGATGATTTGATTTTGAGTATTGAGATAGAGCGCCACCAGGTGCTCTTGTTTTTTGTCCCCCAATTCCTGCTGCATCTTCTTGGCCAACTTTTGGCTACTGAGAATACTTTCCATCTCAAAGGTCTCATGCTTGTGAATACGATGCCCCAGTTCAATCATTGCTTGTAATTCTATGGCCTTAACGCGCCCGATACCAGATAGGCTCTGCAATTCCTGCAGGGTCATTTTTTTCAAATCCGTTAGGCTTGAAAGATTGCTCAAGACTTTCTGGGCAATTTCAAAAACGCTAGTCTGACGTGTCCCTGTCCTGAGTAGAATAGCTAGCAACTCTTGGTTACTGAGCGCTTCAACTCCTTCTTTGGCCAGTCTTTCTCTTGGCAGCAGTGAATCTTCTTGGAATGAAATACTGTACATAAAAATCCTCCTCACTTTATTATTCGTGAGAAGGATGGAAAATTAGATTTTTTTCTCAATTGGGGCTACACTAGCTAAAAGTTTTTTCAAACCTACTTCTGGGAAATTGATTTTTAATTCCTGCGTAGCACCGCTACCTGAAACTTCCAGAACGGTTCCCTCTCCCCATTTCTTGTGGAGAGCAATGTCACCAATAGACCAATTTGCCTCACTAGACACGGATTTTGCGCCAGCTGTAAATTGACCAAATGGGAGACCGCTTGACTGGATAGTTTTTGGAGCAGCACTGCGTTTACGCTCTTGAAGGGCCTGGGCAAGACTCATACCTTGACCGAAGGCAAGGCCACCACTGCTATAAGATGCCTTAAAGCTTGTATTAGCTGGACGGGCCAATCCTTGATACTCAAGTAAGTCTGAACTGATTTCGTTAATAAAACGAGTCGGACGATTGTAGTTGGTACGACCAAAAAGCAGGCGTGAGTTGGCATTGGTCAGATAGAGAATTTTCTCTGCACGCGTAATTCCTACATAGGCCAGACGGCGTTCTTCTTCCAATTCATCTTGATCTTCAGCCGCACGGCTAAGCGGAAAGACATTTTCTTCCATCCCAATCAAAAAGACAACTGGAAACTCGAGACCTTTGGCAGCATGCAGGGTCATCAGGGTCACTTCTGATGTCTCCTGACTACCTGAATCTGTGTCGGCAATCAAGGCCAAGTCATTTAAGAAACGACTCAGTTTGTCCAGACCAATTTCTTCTTCTGGCCCATCAGAGGTGTCATCAAAGTTTTTCGTCACAGAAAGGAACTCTTCAATATTTTCAACCCGAGCCTTGCTTTCTAGAGTTGCTTGGGCATTAAGAATATCAACGTAACCTGTTTTTTCTAGAATAGCCTCAACCAACTCTGTAATAGTTAATTGGTCCAGTTGCTCCCGCAAATCCAGAATCATACTGGCAAAATCCCATATAGACTGGGCTGCTTTACCCTTGATACCAGACAACATGATATTGGCTGAAGCATCCAACATAGACATATCTTGCATATTCGCAAAATCACGGATTTTCTCAACAGTGCCTGGCCCAATTCCACGTTTCGGTTCGTTGATAATACGCTCAAAACTGATATTGTCACTCAAATTGGCAATAAGATTGAGATAAGCGATAATATCTCGGATTTCCTTACGGCTGTAGAACTTGGTTCCGCCAACCATGGTATAAGGGATATTTGACTTGAGCAAGGCTTCCTCAATTGTACGGGACTGCGCATTAGTCCGATAGAGAACTGCAAAATCCTTGTGAAGGAAGTTTTGACAGCGACCTAGTTCATCAATTGTTCTGGCTACAAATACAGCCTCATCTAGCTCATCATTGGCACGATAGTAAACGATTTGCTCCCCATCAGCATTTTGAGTCCAGAGATTCTTAGGACGGCGATTTTTATTGTTTTTAATGACCTCGTTGGCCGCTTGGAGAATGGTTTTAGTTGAGCGGTAATTCTCCTCCAACAAAACAACCTTGGCTTGGGGATAATCCTTTTCGAAGTCCAAGATATTCTGCATATCAGCACCACGCCAACCGTAGATAGACTGGTCCGCATCCCCAACCACACAGATATTTTTAAAACGGGAAGCCAAGAGTTTGACCAATTGGTACTGGGCATGGTTGGTATCTTGGTACTCATCAACGTGGATGTATTGAAATTTCTGCTGGTAATAAGTCAAAACATCAGGATTCTGATCAAAAAGACGCAGGGTCAACATAATCAAATCATCAAAGTCAACCGACTCCGACTGACGCAGTTCTTTCTGATAGGCTGTATAACACTGGGCCACAATTTGCGTGTACATATCTCCAGCTTGGGCAGCATAGGCAACATCATCAATCAGATCATTCTTAGCATTGGAAATGGTTCCCAAAATAGTTCGTTCATTCCATTTTTTAGGATCCAAGTTCAACTGCTTGAGAATCCGTTTCATGAGAGTTCGCTGTTCACCAGGATCCACAATAGTAAAATTACGGTTGTAGCCAATATGATCCGCATCACGACGCAAAATACGCACACACATAGAGTGGAAGGTCGCAATCAGACAGTCCTGGGTTGCTGGATTAAGGTTATAAGCACGCTCCTTCATCTCACGCGCAGCCTTGTTGGTAAAGGTAATAGCCAAGATATTCCAAGGATTGACCAGCTTTTCATCAATCAAATAAGCGATACGGTGGGTCAAAACACGAGTCTTTCCAGAACCAGCCCCTGCCATGATTAACAAGGGACCTTCTGTCGTTTGCACCGCCTCAGCCTGACGGTCATTCATTCCATTTAATAATGCGTTCATCTTCTCTTCCTTACTCTTGAAGTCAATATTTCTATTATATCAGAATTCAGGGAAAATATCTTTACCTAGACTGGTTACGTGTAGAAGGCAACTTCTTATATCTAGATAAAAAATGAGCTTGGATAGTATTTCCAAACTCATTTGAATTCAATTAAACTATTAGAACAAACCTAGAACGGTTCCATCGCTTTCAACATCCATGTTGAGGGCTGCTGGTCGTTTTGGAAGTCCTGGCATGGTCATGACATCACCAGTTAAGGCAACGATGAAGCCTGCACCTAATTTTGGTACCAATTCACGAATGGTAATTTCAAAGTTTTCAGGTGCTCCAAGTGCATTTGGATTGTCTGAGAAGCTATACTGGGTCTTAGCCATACAGATTGGCAATTTGTCCCAACCGTTTTGAACGATTTGGGCGATTTGCGTTTGAGCTTTCTTTTCAAAGTTCACTTTGCTACCACGGTAGATTTCAGTAACAATCTTTTCAATCTTTTCTTGAACAGAAAGATCATTGTCATACAAACGTTTGTAATTAGCTGGGCTTTCAGTAATTGTCTCAACCACCGTTTCAGCAAGAGCTACTCCACCTTCGGCACCATCAGCCCAGACACTTGCTAGTTCAACTGGCACATCAATAGAAGTACAGAGTTCTTTCAAGGCTGCAATTTCTGCTTCAGTATCAGACACAAATTCGTTGATAGCTACGACTGCAGGTACTCCAAATTTACGGATATTTTCAACGTGGCGTTTCAAGTTAGCAAAACCTGCACGCACTGCTTCTACATTTTCCTCTGTAAGAGTGTCTTTAGCCACGCCACCATTCATCTTAAGGGCACGAAGGGTTGCGACAATGACAACTGCATCTGGTGAAGTTGGCAAGTTTGGTGTCTTGATATCAAGGAATTTCTCAGCACCAAGGTCTGCACCAAAACCAGCTTCAGTAACTGTGTAATCAGCCAAGTGAAGGGATGTGCTTGTTGCCAAGACTGAATTACATCCATGAGCGATATTGGCAAATGGACCACCGTGTACAAAGGCAGGTGTACCATAAATTGTCTGAACCAAGTTTGGCTTAATAGCATCCTTCAAAATCAATGCTAAAGCACCTTCAACCTGCAAATCGCCTACAGAAACAGGTGTACGGTCGTAACGATAACCGATAACGATATTGGACAAACGGCGTTTCAAGTCCTCGATATCCGTAGCCAAGCAAAGAATTGCCATGATCTCTGAAGCAACTGTAATGTCAAAGCCATCCTCACGTGGAATACCATTTAGAGGCCCACCAAGCCCAACAGTCACATGGCGAAGTGCTCGGTCATTCAAATCCACAACACGTTTCCAAAGAATACGACGTTGGTCAATTCTCAACTCATTTCCTTGGTGCAAGTGGTTGTCAATCAAGGCAGAAAGCGCATTGTTGGCAGTCGTAATGGCATGCATGTCTCCAGTGAAGTGAAGGTTGATGTCTTCCATTGGCAGAACTTGAGCGTAACCACCACCAGCGGCACCACCCTTAATCCCCATTACTGGACCAAGAGATGGTTCGCGGATAGCAATCATCGTTTTCTTGCCAATTTTATTCAAGGCATCCGCCAGACCAATGGTAATGGTTGATTTTCCTTCACCTGCAGGTGTTGGGTTGATGGCAGTAACCAAGATCAATTTCCCAACTGGATTGCTCTCAACTGCACGAATTTTATCAAAGCTGAGCTTAGCTTTGTACTTTCCATACAACTCTAAATCGTCGTAAGAAATTCCAAGTTTCTCTACAACATCAACGATTGGTTTCAACTCAATACTCTGTGCGATTTCAATATCTGTTTTCATTCAAAACTCCTCTAACCTCTTATATGATAATTCATTATATCACAAAACAAGATTTTTAACATCCCAAAACTCTCTAAACGTTCGTAAATATCCCTGTTTTTAAGGTTTTTAGAGTCCTTTCTTAAATTTTATATGGCTTTATAGTTTGAAACTATAGTAAATCTTCGTTTTTACCAAAAATTTATCACTTTCATTTTACTTACCGTTTATTTTTGTGTACAATAGTGCTATGAAAATTTTAGTTACATCGGGCGGTACCAGTGAAGCTATCGATAGCGTCCGCTCTATCACTAACCATTCTACAGGTCACTTGGGGAAAATCATCACAGAAACTTTGCTTGCTGCAGGACATGAAGTTTGTTTAATTACTACAAAACGAGCTTTGAAGCCAGAATCCCATCCCAACCTAACTATTCGAGAAATTAACAATACAAACGACCTTCTCCTTGAAATGCAAGAACGTGTTCAGGATTATCAAGTCTTGATTCACTCAATGGCGGTATCCGACTACACTCCTGTTTATATGACAGGGCTGGAAGAAGTTCAGGCTAGCTCCAATCTAGAAGAATTTTTAAACAAGCAGAATCATCAAGCTAAGATTTCTTCAACTGATGAGGTTCAGGTTTTATTCCTTAAAAAGACACCCAAAATCATCTCTCTAGTCAAGGAATGGAATCCTACTATTCATCTGATTGGTTTCAAACTGCTAGTTGATATTTCCGAAGACCATCTGGTTGACATTGCTAGAAAAAGTCTTATCAAGAACAAAGCAGACTTAATCATAGCAAATGACCTAACTCAAATATCAGTAAATCAGCATCGTGCAATCTTTGTTGAGAAAGATCAGCTTCAAACAGTCCAGACTAAAGAAGAAATTGCAAAACTCCTCCTTGAAAAAATTCAAGCCTATCATTCATAGAAAGGAAAGCTATGGCAAACATTCTCTTAGCTGTAACGGGCTCAATCGCCTCTTACAAGTCGGCAGATTTAGTCAGTTCTCTAAAAAAACAAGGCCATCAAGTTACTGTTTTAATGACTCAGGCTGCTACAGAGTTTATTCAACCTTTGACACTACAGGTACTCTCACAGAATTCCGTCCACTTGGATGTCATGAAGGAACCCTATCCTAATCAGGTTAATCATATTGAACTTGGCAAAAAAGCAGATTTATTTATCGTGGCCCCTGCAACTGCTAACACTATTGCAAAACTAGCCCACGGCTTTGCGGACAACATGGTAACTTGTATGGCTCTAGCCTTGCCAAGTCATATTCCTAAACTAATAGCTCCTGCTATGAATACAAAAATGTATGACCATCCAGCAACTCAGGCTAATCTGAAAACATTAGAAAACTACGGCTATCAGCTGATCGCTCCTAAGGAATCCCTCCTAGCTTGTGGAGACCACGGACGAGGAGCTTTAACTGACCTCACAATTATTTTAGAAAGAATAAAGGAAACTCTCGATGAAAAAACGCTCTAATATTGCACCCATTGCTATCTTTTTTGCAACCATGCTCGTGATACACTTTCTGAGCTCGCTTATCTTTAACCTTTTTCCATTCCCAATCAAACCGACTATCGTTCATATTCCTGTCATTATTGCCAGCATTATTTACGGTCCACGAGTTGGAGTTACACTTGGATTTTTGATGGGGCTACTTAGCTTGACGGTTAACACGATTACCATTCTACCGACAAGTTACCTCTTCTCACCATTTGTACCAAACGGTAACATCTACTCAGCTATCATTGCCATCGTCCCACGTATTTTAATTGGTTTAACTCCTTATCTGGTCTATAAACTGATGAAAAACAAGACTGGTCTGATTCTAGCTGGTGCCCTGGGTTCACTTACCAACACAGTCTTTGTACTTGGTGGAATTTTCTACCTTTTTGGAAATGTCTTTGATGGTAATATCCAAAAACTCCTAGCAACTGTTATCTCAACGAATTCGATTGCTGAATTAGTTATTTCCGCAGTTCTAACCCTAGCCATTGTTCCAAGACTACAAACCTTGAAGAAATAAAAACAATCTCCACTTTCATACTTGAAGGTGGAGATTTCGCTCTGTATAGTTTTGATTTTTAGTGAAATGTTTACGAGTCTTTAATTAAAAAACGACCTATAAACCCAAGTAAATCCTTGCTTTATTGTCTTGTTTATAGTACTATACTAGTGTATATACAGTTAAAAAGGAGATTCTTATGAACACACGGAAAAAGACACAATTTATGACAATGACTGCCCTCTTAACGGCTATTGCAATTTTGATTCCAATTGTTATGCCTTTTAAAATTGTCATTCCTCCTGCTTCTTACACTTTGGGAAGCCACATCGCTATTTTTATCGCTATGTTCTTGTCGCCCTTGATGGCAATTTTTGTCATCATAGCCTCTAGTTTTGGATTTTTGATGGCTGGATATCCCATGGTTATCGTATTTCGAGCTTTTTCCCATATCTTTTTTGGGACTCTAGGAGCTCTTTACCTACAAAAATTCCCAGATACCCTAGATAAACCAAAAGCTTCCTGGATTTTCAACTTTGTGTTAGCTCTTGTCCATGCCCTTGCTGAAGTATTAGCTTGTGTCGTTTTTTATGCAACTTCCGGTACCAATGTAGAAAATATGTTTTATGTTCTATTTGTACTAGTTGGATTTGGCACAATTATCCATAGTATGGTAGACTATACATTAGCACTAGCTGTCTATAAAGTGCTTCGAAAACGCCGTTAAAAAGGAAAAGCTATGACAAAAGATCGCAAACATGCTCTGCTCCAACTCTTGAAAGAAGCTCCTAAAGCCCTCAATGGCCAAAGTTTGGCGGAACATTTTCATGTCACACGTCAGGTCATTGTACAGGACATTGCAATTTTAAGAGCCGATGGCGCTCCTATCCTATCCACCAATCGTGGCTACATCTATAAGCAAATTGAAACCAATCCTTATGTTCACAAACTTTTCAAAGTGAAACATGAAGTTGAAGAAATCGGTCAAGAACTCCTTGCTATCGTAGATAATGGTGGACGTGTTCAAAATACCTTGATTGACCATCCCGTTTATGGAGAAATTGAAACCTTGCTAAAACTGTCTTGTCGCAGAGATGTGCAACATTTTCTAGAACAAGTCGAACATTCAGATTTTAGACCTCTGTCTGAATTGACAGATGGCATCCATTACCACCTAGTCGAAGCCGAAACACAACAAGACCTCCACTATATCGAGGAGGCCTTGGATCAGCTAGGTTATTTAGTAAAGGATTAGAAAATTTTCTTTTCCCAATCGTCTTCTGTACGGCGAGGGTAGAAAAATTCAGATTTGTCAGGAGCTTCCATCATCTCCATCAAAGGTAGCATATCATAGGCCAGATCCAAGTTTGGAATCTGGTCTTTTTGAATCCAATAGCTCAAATAGTAACAATGATATTTAAAAACTACATTGAATGAAAATTAACAACTACTTACTAAAAATATATCACCAGTTATGTTGATCAACATTATCCTTAGTCACAAGATAAATTGGAGAAACTGTTTCTTTTTCCAGCTTTTTCCCTTGATAATGATCGATTGCTGATTGAATAGCAATTTCACCCATCTTAGCTGGTTGCTGAGCAATAGTGGCAGTAATATCACCTTTTGCAATAGCATCATGTGCATCTGGTTGACCATCAATACCAACAATTAAAACATTGCTAAGACCAGCTGCTTTTACTGCTTGTGCAGCTCCTAACGCCATCTCATCATTCTGTGCAAAGATTGCTTGTACTTCTTTGTTTCCTTGAATCATATTTTGCGCTGTATTCAAAGCTTTTGCGCGATCAAAATTAGCGGATTGACTGGAAAGAACATCTAAATTTGTCTTTGAAATTTGTTCAAATCCTTTACCTCTATCTACAGTTGCAGAAGCGCCAGGGACTCCTGATAATTCAAAAGTTTTTGCTTTTTCTCCCAATTGCTTGGTAATAAATTCTGCAGCCATTTTACCTGCTTCTACGTTATCAGAAGCAACAGTTGTCAAGACTTCACCGCCATTACTACCGCGGTCAATTAAGATTACTGGAATATTTGCATTATTAGCAGCTTTAATAGATGTTACAATTGCATCAGAATCAACTGGATTAATTAGTAAAGCATCTACATTTTGACTAATAAAATTTTGAATATCATCTGCTTGTCTAGCAGCATCATCTTGTGCATCTGCTATCTTCAAAGTTACTTCTTTTTCTCTTGCGGCTTTTTCAAGACCATCTTTCATAGCTACAAAATAGGGATTGTTAGTAGTCGAAATAGAAACTCCTAATTTTAATTCTTTTGCCGACTTTTGAGTCGTAGATTTATTATCATTTGATGAATTTCCTAAACCAGTTTTTCCACAAGCTACTAAAGCAAAAATAAATGTTACAAACAAAGCAAAAATGCTAATTTTTTTAATATTTTTCATGTTATTACTCCTCGTAATATATATCTATAGGGATAGTTTCAATCCCGATTATTGTACGTCATCTAATAAATTGTTACTATTTCCAAAAAAATTGAAAATTATTCTACTGTTTTACAACTTTAAAACGATCAATCAGAACAGCAATTAAGATTACAACTCCTTTTACTACTTGTTGCCAAAATGCTGAAACACCAATAATATTAAGTCCATTATTCAAAACTCCAATAATTAAAGCACCTATTAGAGTCCCAAGTATACGACCTTTACCTCCAGATAAAGAGGTTCCTCCAAGAACAACAGCTGCAATAGCATCCATTTCATAACTAGCACCTGCTGTTGGTTGAGCAGAACTTAAGCGTGATGTTATAATTAATCCAGAAATTGAAGCCATAATACCTGATATTGAATAAATGATAATTTTCACTTTATTTAATTTCACACCTGATATATATGCTGCTTTTTCATTCCCCCCTATAGCATATACAGATTTACCAAATGCTGTTTTATGAAGTAAAACATATAAAACAATAAATACAATAAACATAATAATTACAGGAAATGGAATTCCGACTATATAACCTTGCCCCAAAAATTGAAATAAGAATGTATCACTTAATCCTTTTGTGATAGGATTCCCATTTGTATAAACAAGTGTTGCTCCCCTAAAAATAGTCATAGTCGCTAAAGTGACGATAAATGGAGCTAATTTCCCGTAGGAAATCAATAACCCATTCATCATACCTAGAATGCAACCCAAAATTAAAGAGATGAGAATTGCTAACGTAACAGGCATTCCAGATCCTAATAGGCCAGCGGTTAGCGCACTGGACAAGGCTAAAATTGATCCAACTGATAAATCAATTCCACCTGTTAGAATAACAAAGGTCATTCCAAAAGCGATCAGTGCATTTGATGTTACTTGCAATAGTAAATTTAACAGATTATTTGCTGTTAAAAAATTTGAATTGATAATAGTGATGACAGCCATTAAAATTATCAATGCTATTACTGTTGTCAATTCTGACATATACTTCATAGTATTTTTCACACTATTGTCCTCCTGTAGCTAGTTGCATAACTTTTTCTTGTGTAGCTTCTTGACGTGTTAATTCTCCACTAATTCTTCCTTCATGCATGACCATAATACGATCACTGACTCCGATCACTTCTGGTAAATCTGAAGATACCATAATAATCGGCACACCTCGTTCAGCCAATTCATTCATTAATTGGTAAATTTCACGCTTAGCACCAACATCTACCCCACGAGTTGGCTCATCTAGAATCAGTACTTTTGGAGCAATACCTATCCATTTTGCTAAAACTACTTTCTGTTGATTACCACCAGAAAGTGTTCCAACTTCCTTATCTGGATAACCTGATTTAATTCGTAGCCTATCTATTAAACGTTGTACAAATATATCACTTGTTTTATTATCGAAAATGCCATTTTTAACAAAATCACGAGTACTAGGTAAAGTCATATTATCTTTAATAGAAAAATCTAAAATCAATCCCTCATCTTTACGATCTTCTGTTAAGAAACCAATTCCATGCTTAATTGCTTCAAAAGGATTTTTAATTATCAGTTGTTCTTCGTTTATTATAATTTGACCAGATTTTAAAGAATCAATTCCAAAAATTGCTCGCATTATTTCAGTACGACCAGCACCCATCAAACCAGAAAAACCAAGAATTTCCCCTTGACGTACATAGAAAGAAATATCCGTAAAAGCATCACCAGAAAGATTCTTAGCTTGAAAAACAATATTCCCAATCTCAGCCTTTTTTTCTGGATAATAATCTTCTAATTCACGACCTACCATCTTCTGAACTAATTCATCCGCATTAGTTAAGTTCGTTTTCTTGGTATCAATTACAAACCCATCCCTCATAACAGTTATAAGATCTGTAATCTTAAAGATTTCTTCCATCCGATGTGAAATATACACAATACCTACACCATCAGATTTTAATCCTTCTATCACTTTAAAAAGTGTTTCAGTTTCACGATCAGTTAAAGCTGCTGTGGGTTCATCCATAATTAACAAGGAAACTTCTGATAATAGACATTTTGCTATTTCTATCATTTGTTGTTGTCCGACTGATAATTGACCAATGATTGCATCGAGAGGAATAGATATATTAAGACGTTTAAATGCTTCTTTAGCTTTCCTTTCCATACTAGCTTTATCTAGAAACCCAATCGAATTTTTAATTTCTCTTCCTAAAAAAAGATTATCAAGTACAGTCATATCTGGCCAAGTATTCATTTCTTGATGAATAAAACTCAGTCCAAACCGTTCTGCCTCTTGAGGATTAGAAAATGTTTTTTCTTTTCCATCAATAAAAATAGTTCCTGAAGTGGCTGGAAAAAGTCCAGTTAAAATATTCATTAAGGTTGATTTGCCTGCACCATTCTCTCCCATTAAAGCATGAACTTCTCCTGAATTAAGAACCAAATCAATACTTTCTAAAACACGATTATTCCCAAAAGATTTTGAAATGTTCTTCATTTCAATTTTCATAGGCAACCCCCTTCTAAATAATAACTCCTGATTGCAAGATTATATTCGAATATGGTGTATCTTCCCCAGTGCGAATAACTGCCTTAACTTTAGTATTCATAGCTTTCAATTCTTCATGACTAATATATTCAATAATTATATTCGATCCTAAAAGATCTAGAACTGCTTGCCACTGTTCTTTGTTTTTTTCCTTAATTTCTTCTGCTAAGAAAATTTTTTCAATAAGTACATGATCTGAATATTCTTTTAAAACTTCTAAAAAACTTGGACTGCCTTTTCTTAATGCTAAATCAATTTTATCAACACCTTTTGGAACTGGCAATCCTAAATCTCCGATACAAACCAAATCCATATGACCTAAATCATCAGCTAGTTTTGCTATATTACTATTTAAAATCCCATATTTCTTCATATCCTGAATGCTCCTTTATTTCTTTCAAACTCGGCATGCCTCCTTGCGCTCCAAACCTTTGAACAGAAAGATGTGAAGCAATCGTTGCAAAGGACAATGCAATATTCATCTCTTTTCCTTTTGAGATAGCATAAGCAAAAGCACCATTAAACGTATCTCCTGCTCCTGTAGTATCAACTACTTCTGCTTTTATAGCAGGAATCTTCTGAACTGCTGCCCCATCATAATAAATAGAACCTTCAACTCCTAATGTCACAATCATTTTATTAGGATAAATTTTAATAATTTCTTCTAATTTCTTATCTGGAAAAAGCTCTGAACATTCATGCTCATTAGGAGTAATAAAATCACAAAAAGGAATCATCTCTATATCCGTTTCTCTAGCTGGTGCAGGATTGTAAAGCACCTTAACTTTATTTTCTTGACAAAATTTAGCTATAGATAAGTTGGCTTCATGTGGTATTTCATTTTGTAATACAACAATACTTGCATCACTAATCAATTCCCACTCATTTTTCCAATCATTTGTTTTAACTAAATTATTCGCTCCGGGATAATAAATAATCCTATTATCACCTCCATATAAAGTAATTTGTGCAACTCCTGTAGATTGTGGTACCGTTCCCACATATGCTGTAGAAATATCATTATTTTGCAGATTACTTAATAAATCTGCTGAAAAAATATCTTCTCCTACGTTCCCAAATATGTAAATATTATCTTCAACACTGGATAATCTACCAATAGCTACAGCTTGATTTGCACCTTTTCCACCTGGAACTATATTAAATGAATCGCCAAAAATCGTTTCACCTCCTTCTGGAATCCTTTTTGTTCTCATAACTAAGTCCATTGAAATGCTTCCAACAACAACAATTTTACTCATTTCTTTCTCCTTAATGTATTTCTTTCTATGTACCTAACAGGGAGTTTAATTTTAGCTTCATCTATAGAGAACTTATTTGCCATATTATAGATTAGCTTTGCAGCCTGTTCTCCCATTTTATATGATGATTGGTGGATAGTTGATAAAGAAGGATAAATAAATTGACTAAGTACAATATCATCATAACCAATGATTTGAATATCATCTGGAATTTTTTTCCCAATTGCTAAAATTTCATGAATATAAGCTATCGCATGAATATCAGAAGGTGCTATAATACTATCAATATTTGGATTTCTTTTTAGATTCTCTTTAGCTTCTTTCTGAATTTTTTCAAAGTCAAACGTTTCACTTTCTTCAATACAAATTTCTAAATTTTTATTCCTCAAATAGTTTAAACTCGCTTCAAATCGTTCCACAATATTCTCAGCTTTATCATCTAAAACTTTGATGATCATAACCTGCTCAGCGCCAGCATTCCAAATTGCTTTAGCAGCCAAACGTCCACCCAACTGATTATCAGAAAAAACACCATAGCCTGTATCTTTACTAATCCGGTCAACCACAACAACAGGTAATGTTAGATTTGGAAATTCCTTTGTAAAGTCAAGTGTTGTTATAATACCAGCTGCATTTGTTTTTAACAAAAGGTTTATATATTCTTCTAACGAATCATGATCTGAAATAGTACCAACCATAATCCTATAACCTTTATCTTTCAAATATGATTCGGCTCCTCGAACCAATCTTGGGAAGAACGGATTAGAAATATCTGGCAATAAGAGTCCTACCATTTGATTTTTTTTAGTTTTTAAAGATTGTGCTAATACATTTGGTGTGTAATTTAATTTCTTGATAGCATTTTTTATCTTTTCTCTCGCATCATCTCCGACGTAGCCTTTTTTCGAAATATATCTTGAAACTGTTGACTTTGATACTCCAGCTTCTTCAGCAACCTGTTTTATTGTAGTCATCACTCCTCCTTTTTTATTGTGGAACCGTTCCCTTATTTATATAGTAAGCGTTTTCTTTTATTTTGTCAATACTTTTTTAGAAATATTTTAAATTTATTTCAGAGTACACATGTTTTTACTAATATCCTATTACTATTAGATACGAAACACAACAAGACCTCCACTATATTGAGGAGGCCTTGGATCAGCTAGGTTATTTAGTAAAAGACTAGAAGATTTTCTTCTCCCAATCATCTTCTGTACAGCGAGGGTAGAAAAACTCTGATTTGTCAGGAGCTTCCATCATCTCCATCAAGGGTAACATATCATAGGCCAGATCCAAGTTTGGAATCTGGTCTTTTTGCACCCAAGAAACTTCTCCTTCATCTGAAGAGCGAAGGCTACCAGAGAACTCAGTCGCCTTATAACAAATGACAATATAGCGCCCACCTGTATCTAGTGGCCAATTTTTAATGCCGACAAGTTGAGGATTTTGGATAGTCAATCCTGTTTCTTCGTAGATTTCACGAATGACAGACTCCGCAAAAGCCTCACCATTTTCAACATGACCTCCAGGAAAGGCATAACCAGACCAGCGATTTGTTTCAGGAGAGCGATACTGCATAACCACGCGCTGAGTTTCGGGGTCTTCAATCAGACAAATGTTTGTTAAAATTGTTAATTGGGAACGGGACATATTTTCTCCTTTAGATACTATTCTAATCCAACGCCTTGACTTCCAGCATCATATCACGTATCTGAGCTGCTAGTTCAAAGTCAAGCACTTCGACGGCTTCTTGCATTTGTTTTTCGAGTTTTTTGACGAGTTCTTTGCGTTCTTGTTTGTTGAGGCTATTGATATCGACTTCCTTATCCTCTTCTTTAACAACTGCCTTGGTCACGGCAATCAGGTCACGAATTTCTTTCTTGATGGTTTGTGGAACGATACCATGTTCTTCATTATAGGCCATCTGGATTTTCCGACGGCGAGCAGTTTCATCGATAGCACGTTGCATAGACTGGGTTACAGTGTCAGCATACATGATGACATGCCCTTCACTGTTACGAGCAGCACGACCAATGGTCTGGATGAGTCCACGCTCGTTACGAAGGAAACCTTCCTTGTCAGCATCGAGAATAGCTACTAGGCTCACTTCCGGAACGTCAATTCCTTCACGGAGCAGGTTGATTCCGACCAAGACATCAAAGACACCCAAGCGCAGGTCACGGATAATCTCTGTCCGCTCTAAAGTCTTGATATCTGAGTGCATGTACTTGACCTTGATGCCCATTTCCTTGAAGTAGTCGGTCAAGTCCTCTGCCATTTTCTTGGTCAAGGTTGTGATAAAGGTTCGCTCGTTCTTCTCAACACGGGCATTTATTTCACCTAAGAGGTCATCAATCTGTCCCATAGTCGGACGGACTTCCACCTCAGGATCCAAAAGCCCTGTCGGACGAATGATTTGCTCAATCACTGTCTCAGTCTGTTCATTTTCATAGTCACCAGGTGTCGCTGAAACGTAAACAATCTGATGCACATGGCTTTCAAATTCTTCACGACGGAGAGGACGATTGTCCAAGGCAGACGGCAAGCGGAAACCGTAATTTACTAACATTTCTTTACGCGAACGGTCTCCATTGTACATACCCTTGATCTGCCCCATGGTCATGTGGCTCTCGTCAATCATGATCAAGAAATCATCTGGGAAGAAATCTAAGAGCGTATAAGGAGGCTCACCTTCGCTACGCCCATCCATGTGGCGTGAATAGTTCTCAACCCCATTGGTATAGCCCATCTCACGCAGCATTTCGATATCATACTCTGTCCGTTGTTTCAAGCGCTGGGCTTCAAGCAATTTGCCTTCTTTCTCAAAGATAGCTAACTGCTCTTCCAATTCGGTCTGAATTTTATCAATGGCCACTTCCATGTGGTCGTCATTGGTCACAAAGTGAGTAGCTGGAAAAATCGCCAAATGATCCACTTCTCCCAAGACCTGACCTGTCAAAGCTTCAACTTCACGAATACGGTCAATTTCGTCTCCAAAAAATTCTACTCGAAAGGCATGCTCATCACGAGAGGCTGGGAAAATCTCCACTACATCCCCACGAACGCGAAATCTTCCGCGTTGGAAATCAATATCATTTCGTTCAAACTGGATATCAACCAAGTCATTCAAGAGTTTATCACGAGAAATTTCAAGACCTGGACGGAGACTAACGACGCTATCAGCGTATTCCTTGGGCGAACCCAAACCATAGATACAAGAGACTGAAGCCACGACAATAACATCGTTACGCTCCAAAAGGGCTGAAGTCGCTGAGTGTCGGAGCTTGTCAATCTCGTCATTGACAGAGCTGTCCTTTTCAATATAGGTATCACTAGAAGGGACATAGGCCTCAGGTTGGTAATAATCATAGTAAGATACGAAGTACTCAACTGCATTTTCAGGGAAAAATTCCTTAAACTCCCCATAGAGCTGTCCTGCTAGAGTTTTATTGTGGGCAATAACCAGAGTTGGTTTATTGACTTTGGAAATGACCTGACTCATGGTATAGGTCTTCCCTGTTCCGGTCGCCCCCATCAGAATCTGAGCTTTTTCTCCACCCTCGATATTATCAACCAACTGCTCGATAGCTTGTGGTTGATCTCCTGATGGTTGATATTTTGATACTAGTTTAAATTGATTATCTGTAATACGATTGATCATAAGAATCCTCTCTCCATGTGCTATTCCTATTTTAGCATACTTGTAGCATTTTCACGAAGAAAAGGACGGACCGAAGTCACATCCTTTCATTTTCTTTCTTTAATTTATAGCCAAGATAAACAATCAGCAGTAGCAAGACTAAACTTGTCATGATAGAACCTTCAATTCCAAAAGATCCTCCTGATAGCCAACTCTGATCGCCTTGTGGTAAAAAGGTCATCAATGACGTTCCTGATGGTTGACCACTAACTAAAATCCCAAAGAGATTGCCCTGAGCAAAATTCCAAGCCCCATGAATACCTGCTACACCCCAAACTGTATCTGTTTTGAGGAGGTAAAGTGACATGGCAACTCCGAATAAGAAGAGATTCACTAGAGATAGTGGTGTTAGACCAGAATTTCCCACATGAAGCAGGGTAAAGAACAGGCTCGATATAAGAACAGCTAGTTTTAGATTGGTTCTTGAGGCCAATTGAGGAAGGAGCCAAGCACGGGCCACCACTTCTTCTGTTGTCCCCTGTAAAATCCAAAATGGGATAGTAAAGACGACAAAGGCAAGCGAATAAGGATTCAAATGAATAGACTCAAAACGATATTGCCCCAAGGCTACTAAACCTAACAAAGTAAGAAGAAAAAGTGCCAAACCTAGACCAAATCCTTTAAGGAGATTGCTGAGGAAATTCTCTCTATAAAATCCCAAGGTTCGAATAGGTCTTTTCTCAACTTTTCTAGTCCATCTGAACACAGTGTTGAGAATAAAACCAAAGGCCAGCAATTCTAAAATTAAACGAAAATCACCTGTTTTATCCGTCAAGCTCTGATGCAAGGTCTGCAAGTAGCTTGCAAGATTTTGACCAGCCTCTCCAAAATTTCTAGCAAGTCCGATGAGAGCTAACAAACTAATACCATACAGAGTATAAGCCACAAACTCTCCTATGAAGACAAAAGCAAAGGCTAACAAGGGGCTTGTGTAAATGTTTAAACACATTTTTGAAGCTTGGAAGTCTTTAAATATTCTTTTGTTCTTCATATCCCTGTCCTCTTTTCTTCTATATATACTATTATTATAGCACTTTATAGTAGCAATTCAAGAAAGAAAGAAAAGGAAAAGGCAATGTTATATTTTCTGACACAGAAATATAAAAATTTGCCTTTTTTTACTTTTTCTGATATAATGGGAAAATATTCGGAAAAGGAGACTAAAAATGAAGAAAAAATTTCTAGCATTTTTGCTAATTTTATTCCCAATTTTCTCATTAGGTATTGCGAAAGCAGAGACGATTAAGATTGTTTCTGATACCGCCTATGCACCTTTTGAGTTTAAAGATTCAGATCAAACTTATAAAGGAATTGATGTTGACATTATTAATAAAGTCGCAGAGATTAAAGGATGGAATATTCAGATGTCCTATCCTGGATTTGACGCAGCGGTCAATGCGGTTCAAGCTGGTCAAGCTGACGCTATTATGGCAGGGATGACAAAGACGAAAGAACGTGAAAAAGTCTTCACCATGTCTGATACTTACTATGATACAAAAGTTGTCATCGCAACTACAAAGGCACACAAGATTAGTAAATATGACCAATTAACTGGCAAAACTGTTGGTGTTAAAAACGGAACAGCCGCTCAACGTTTTCTTGAAACAATCAAAGATAAATACGGCTTTACTATTAAAACATTTGACACTAGTGATTTGATGAACAACAGCTTGAGTGCTGGTGCCATCGATGCCATGATGGATGACAAACCTGTTATCGAATATGCCATTAACCAAGGTCAAGACCTCCATATTGAAATGGACGGTGAAGCTGTAGGAAGTTTTGCTTTCGGTGTTAAAAAAGGAAGCAAATACGAGCACCTAGTTACTGAATTTAACCAAGCCTTGTCTGAAATGAAAAAAGATGGTAGTCTTGATAAAATCATCAAGAAATGGACTGCTTCATCATCTTCAGCAGTTCCAACTACAACTACTCTAGCAGGCTTAAAAGCTATTCCTGTTAAAGCTAAATACATCATTGCCAGCGATTCTTCTTTTGCACCTTTTGTTTTCCAAAACTCAAGCAACCAATTTACTGGTATTGATATGGAATTGATTAAGGCAATCGCTAAAGACCAAGGTTTTGAAATTGAAATCATCAACCCTGGTTTCGATGCCGCTATCAGTGCTGTTCAAGCTGGACAAGCTGATGGTATCATTGCTGGTATGTCTGTCACTGATGCTCGTAAGGCAACTTTTGACTTCTCAGAATCATACTACACAGCCAATACTATCCTTGGTGTCAAAGAATCAAGCAACATTGCTTCTTATGAAGATTTAAAAGGAAAGACAGTCGGTGTTAAAAACGGAACTGCTTCTCAAACCTTCCTAACAGAAAATCAAAGCAAATACGGCTACAAAATCAAAACCTTCGCTGATGGTTCTTCAATGTATGACAGTTTGAATACTGGTGCCATCGATGCCGTTATGGATGATGAGCCTGTTCTCAAATATTCTATCAGCCAAGGTCAAAAATTGAAAACTCCAATCGCTGGAACTCCAATCGGTGAAACAGCCTTTGCCGTTAAAAAAGGCACAAATCCTGAATTGATTGAAATGTTCAATAACGGACTTGCAAACCTTAAAGCAAACGGAGAATTCCAAAAGATTCTTGATAAATACCTAGCTAGCGAATCTTCATCTGCTTCAACAAGCACTGTTGATGAGACAACTATCTGGGGCTTGCTTCAAAATAACTACAAACAGCTCCTTAGCGGGCTTGGCATCACTCTTGCTCTAGCTCTTATCTCATTTGCTATTGCTATTGTTATCGGGATTATCTTCGGTATGTTCAGTGTCAGCCCCTACAAATCTCTTCGTGTGATCTCTGAGATTTTCGTTGACGTTATCCGTGGTATTCCATTGATGATTCTTGCAGCCTTCATCTTCTGGGGAATTCCAAACTTCATCGAGTCGATCACAGGTCAACAAAGTCCAATTAACGACTTTGTAGCTGGTACTATTGCCCTATCTCTCAATGCAGCCGCTTATATCGCTGAAATCGTTCGTGGTGGTATTCAGGCCGTTCCAGTTGGTCAAATGGAAGCCAGCCGAAGCTTGGGTATCTCTTATGGAAAAACCATGCGTAAGATTATCTTGCCACAAGCAACTAAATTGATGTTGCCAAACTTTGTCAACCAATTCGTTATCGCTCTTAAAGATACAACCATCGTATCTGCTATCGGTTTGGTTGAACTCTTCCAAACTGGTAAGATTATCATCGCCCGTAACTACCAAAGTTTCAAGATGTATGCAATCCTTGCTATCTTCTATCTTGTAATTATCACGCTTTTGACTAGACTAGCGAAACGCTTAGAAAAGAGGATTCGTTAATGGCAAAATTAAAAATTGATGTAAATGATTTACACAAAAGCTACGGAAAAAATGAAGTTTTAAAAGGAATTACGACCAAGTTCTATGAAGGAGATGTTGTTTGTATCATCGGTCCTTCAGGTTCTGGTAAGTCAACTTTCCTTCGTAGCCTAAATCTTTTAGAAGAAGTTACGAGCGGTCACATCACTGTGAACGGTTATGACTTAACTGAAAAAACAACCAATGTTGACCACGTCCGTGAAAATATCGGAATGGTTTTCCAACACTTCAACCTCTTCCCACACATGTCTGTATTGGACAACATCACTTTTGCTCCTATTGAGCACAAATTGATGACTAAGGAAGAAGCTGAGAAATTGGGAATGGAGTTGCTTGAAAAGGTTGGACTAGCAGATAAAGCTAATGCTAACCCAGATAGCCTATCCGGAGGTCAAAAACAACGTGTGGCTATCGCTCGTGGACTAGCAATGAATCCAGACATCATGCTCTTTGATGAACCAACTTCTGCCCTTGACCCTGAGATGGTCGGAGACGTACTAAACGTTATGAAGGAATTGGCTGAGCAAGGTATGACCATGATTATCGTAACCCATGAGATGGGATTTGCTCGTCAGGTTGCCAACCGTGTTATCTTTACTGCAGATGGTGAATTCCTTGAAGACGGAACACCTGATCAAATCTTTGATAACCCACAACACCCTCGTCTGAAAGAATTTTTAGATAAGGTCTTAAACGTTTAAACTCAAACTGTAAGGATTTCCTTGCAGTTTTTTTCTATCTCGTATTGGATTTTTTGATTTTTAGGAAAATTATGTTAGAATTAAGTTTATGAAATGAGGTTTCCTCATACCTAGCAAGACTAGGAATAAAAATAGAAATTAGGTAGCTAGATGTCATCTAAGGTTATTGTTACAATTTTCGGTGCGAGTGGAGACCTGGCCAAACGCAAGCTCTACCCTTCCCTTTTTAGACTATATAAATCCGGCAATCTTTCCAATCACTTTGCCGTTATTGGAACTGCTCGTCGTCCTTGGAGCAAGGAATATTTTGAATCTGTTGTAGTCGAATCGATCCTTGATTTGGCAGATAGTACCGAACAGGCTCAGGAGTTCGCTAGTCACTTCTACTATCAAAGTCATGATGTCAACGATACAGAGCACTACATTGCTTTGCGTCAATTGCAGGCTGAACTAAATGACAAGTACCAAGCTGAACACAACAAGCTCTTCTTCTTGTCTATGGCACCTCAGTTCTTTGGAACTATCGCAAAGCACCTCAAATCGGAAAACATTGTAGATGGTAAAGGCTTTGAGCGCTTAATCGTTGAAAAACCATTTGGTACAGATTACGCAACTGCAAGCAAATTGAATGACGAGCTCCTAGCAACATTTGACGAAGAACAAATTTTCCGTATCGACCATTATCTTGGTAAGGAAATGATCCAAAGTATCTTTGCAGTTCGCTTTGCAAACTTGATTTTTGAAAACGTTTGGAACAAGGACTTTATCGACAATGTTCAAATTACCTTTGCGGAGCGCTTGGGTGTAGAAGAACGTGGTGGCTACTATGACCAATCTGGTGCCCTCCGCGACATGGTACAAAACCATACACTACAGCTTCTTTCTCTCCTTGCTATGGACAAGCCAGCAAGCTTCACAAAAGATGAGATTCGTGCTGAAAAGATTAAGGTCTTTAAAAACCTCTATCATCCAACTGATGAAGAACTTAAAGAACACTTTATCCGTGGTCAATACCGTTCAGGTAAGATTGATGGCATGAAATATATCTCTTATCGTAGCGAGCCAAATGTGAATCCAGAATCAACAACTGAAACCTTTGCATCTGGTGCCTTCTTTGTTGATAGCGATCGCTTCCGTGGTGTTCCTTTCTTCTTCCGTACTGGTAAACGACTGACTGAAAAAGGAACTCATGTCAACATCGTCTTTAAACAAATGGATTCTATCTTTGGAGAACCACTTGCTCCAAACATTTTGACCATCTATATCCAACCAACAGAAGGCTTCTCTCTTAGCCTAAATGGGAAACAAGTAGGAGAAGAATTCAACTTAGCTCCTAACTCACTTGATTACCGTACAGATGCAACCGCAACTGGTGCTTCTCCAGAACCATACGAGAAATTGATTTATGATGTCCTAAATAATAACTCAACTAACTTTAGCCACTGGGATGAAGTTGGTGCGTCATGGAAATTGATTGACCGTATCGAAGAACTCTGGGCTGAAAATGGTGCCCCACTTCATGACTATAAAGCTGGAAGCATGGGACCTCAAGCTAGCTTTGATCTACTTGAAAAATTCGGTGCCAAATGGACTTGGCAACCAGATATTGCCTATCGTCAAGATGGTCGTTTAGAATAAAAAAAAATCCTGCAAGTTTGTTCCTTGCAGGATTTTTACTTCTAATTAGATTAAGCCTTCCAAGAGACCCTTCATAAAGTTTTCTGAGTTAAACTCTCCAATATCATCGATTTTTTCACCAAAACCAATCAATTTTACAGGAATATTGAGTTCTTCACGGATGGCTAGAACCACACCACCTCGAGCAGTTCCATCAATCTTAGTCAAGACAATTCCAGTTAATGGCGTTATTTTTGAAAATTCTTTGGCCTGTACTAGGGCATTTTGACCTGTTGATGCATCCAGAGCCAAGAAAGTTTCATGCGGAGCTTCTGGTACAACACGTTTGATGATACGACCAATCTTTTCCAACTCAGCCATGAGGTTATCCTTATTTTGCAGACGACCAGCGGTGTCAATCATAAGAATATCGATACCTTCAGCTACAGCACGTTCCATGCCATCAAAGACTACACTGGCTGGGTCAGCTTTTTCAGGTCCAGTCACAACTGGAACATCCACACGGCGTCCCCATTCTGCTAGCTGTGCAACTGCACCTGCACGGAAGGTATCTGCCGCAACCAGCATGACCTTCTTACCTGCTTGTTTGTAGCGGTGGGCTAGTTTCCCGATAGAAGTTGTTTTCCCAACACCATTAACACCAACAAAGAGCATGACTGTCAAGCCATCTTGGAAGTGGATACGTTCATCGTAATTGCCATCCTTTTCATAAAGCTCAACCAATTTCTCAATGATGACACGTCGAAGTGCATCGGGTTTCTTGGCGTTTTCAAGCTTGGCTTCGTAGCGTAACTCCTCTGTTAAGTTAGAAGCGACCTGTACACCAACATCACTCATAATCAGCAGTTCTTCCAGTTCCTCGAAAAATTCTTCATCGACAGAGCGGAAATTAGCAAAGAAGGCGTTCAAGCGAGCTCCGAAGCCTGTACGAGTTTTCTTAAGACTACGGTCATATTTTTCCTGAACAGTTTCTTCTGCTTGAGACGTTTCTGCTTCAAGATCTTCAATGCTATTTTCTTCTTCAGCTTCTATGAACTCAGGATTTTCTTCCTCTGAGACTTCTTCTGAGTTTGGTAATTCTTCTATTTCTTCTTGAGAAACTTCTACAACTGACCCTGAATCAATACTTTCTTCAACTGTGTCTTGATTTTCCTCTTCTTGGAGCAGATCTTCTTCAGAACTTTCAACCTCTGCATCTTCTTGAGGAACTTTCTCAGCTTCTGTTAAGGCAGGCTCAGCATCTTCAGACAAATCAAGATTTTCCAGAGCTTCTTTTACAACTTCTTCGATTTTAGGTTCTTCTTTTTTTCCGAATAGACGGTCAAATAATCCCATATCTTAGTTCTCCTTTAGCACATATTCTTCGATAGCCCAGGCGACAGCTTCCTCATCATTGGTCATTGGAGTTACCACATTTGCGACTGCCTTAACTTCAGGAACAGCGTTTTGCATGGCAACACCGAGCCCTGCCCATTCAATCATAGAAAGGTCATTGGCCTCGTCACCACAAGCCATAACTTGGCTTTGGTCGATTCCAAGATGGCTGATTAGTTTTGCCAAACCTGTTGCCTTATGAACATTCTTTGGTGACCACTCTAGCAACATTTCACGTGATTTAAAGATTTCATATTGGTCAAACAATTCTGGAGAAATCTTCTGAATGGCTGCATCCAAGGGTTCTTGAGCAAAGGCAGTCACGCATTTATTGTAGGTCATCTGACTAGACAAGTCTGCAAAGTCCACTGGAACAAAGGTCAATGCTGGATTAAATTTGGCATAAAGACTTTCTTGGTCCGATTGGATTTGATAAACAGTTCCTTCTGAAATGGCATCAAGAGGTAGTGATAATTTCTCTGTTTCCTCATACAAGCGTGCCACATCATCATATGAAAAGACTGTTTTATCAAGGATTTCTCCTGTATTTTTCTGAACCAAACCACCATTAAAAGTAATCGTATACTCATCTTCGTGGCCGTCAGTCCCTAGCTCATGGAGAAAGAAATCCATGGCTTTTAGAGGACGACCTGTTGTCAAAACCACCTTAATCCCACGATCACGCGCAACTTTCAAGGTTGCCTTGGTGCGATCCGTCAGCCTTTTATCAGTAGTCAGCAAGGTCCCATCCAAGTCCAATGCAATCAATTTTATATCTGCCATTATAAGCCCTCCATATAAGCTATAACCGACTGGTCCTTATGGTGACCAATCACTGTCTCTGCTAATGCTAAAATTTCAGGTCGTGCATTTTCAGGAGCTACAGGATGTCCCACAACCTGCATCATATGCAAGTCATTTAGATTGTCTCCAAAAGCCATGACCTGATCCATTGTGATGCCAAGTTTTTTAGCCAATTCAACAATGGCCACTCCCTTATCGACATAGTCCAGAACAATATCAATAGATTCAAAGCCAGTTGTCATGGCCTTAACACCAGGAACATGTTCATTAACCCAAGCTTCTCCAGCTTCTAGCGTTTCTTCTGTGAAGTTGGTCGTAAATTTGAAAATGTCATCTGTGATATCTTCCAAACTTGCTACTTTTTGGATATTTTCATTATAGTGCTGGCTCACTTTCAAATAGGTCTCATCAACCGTATCTAGAACATAAGCTCCCTTTTTGCCCGTCAAGAGCAATTTATTGATATCTACATAAGGTGACGTTTTCAGCTTTTCAAAAGTTGCTAGATAAAACTCACGAGACATAGTCGCTTCATACAAGTCTTGACCTCGATATTCGACCAAACTGCCATTTTCCGCAATGAAAATAATATCATCACGAACATCAGCAAATAATTTTTCTAGAGACAGAAATCCGCGCCCCGAAGCCACCGCAAAGTAAATCCCTTTTTCCTTATAGGAAACCAAGAGAGACTTGAGGCGGTTCATATCAAAGCGCCCATTCCCATCTAGAAAAGTTCCATCCATATCTGTTGCTACTAGTTTAATTGTCATCCTTCAATACTTTCTAAATCTTTTAACTTAACCGAAACAATTTTTGAGACACCTGACTCTTGCATGGTCACTCCATAGATGGAATCAGCCGCTGCCATGGTTCCCTTACGGTGGGTCACAACGATAAACTGGCTGTCCTTGTCAAAGCGGTTGAGGTAATCCCCAAAACGCTTAACATTAGCTTCATCCAGTGCAGCCTCTACCTCATCCAAGATAACAAATGGGATAGTCTTGACTCGAATGATAGAGAAGAGCAAAGCAAGAGCTGATAAGGCTTTTTCCCCACCACTCATGAGGTTAAGCGACTGGATTTTCTTACCTGGAGGTTGAACAGAAATCTCAACCCCAGCTGTCAGAAGGTCTCCTTCAGTCAAAATCAGGTCTGCTTGACCTCCACCAAACATCTGCTTGAAGGTCACTTTAAAGGACTCACGAATGGCTTCAAAGGTTGATTTAAAGCGTTCCTTGACCTCATCATTCATCTCTGTGATAGTCTCTAGGAGCAGATTTTTCGCTGACAAAATATCATCTCGCTGGCTATTTAGGAAATCCAGACGGTTGTGCACTTCTTCGTACTGTTCAATAGCTTCTATATTGACAGGACCCAGTGAGCGTATAGCCTTCTCTAAATCCTTAACTTCCTGCTCCGCCAGATTGAGATTTTCCAACTCATGCGCCTTTTCTAAAGCTTCAGTATAGCTAATCTGATACTGGTCTGTTAATTGACTTTGTAAATGGCGCAAGCGCTCGCTGACTTTTTCTTTCTTAGCTTCAGCACGTGTTTGCTTGCGAATCCATTCCTCATTCTGCTGGCGAGCCTGATCCAAATGACTAGCAATATCATCCAGTTGACCTTCAATATCATCCAACTCAAACTGCTTGCGAATCAAACCTTGTTGGAGATTTGTTTTCTGAGTTTTGGCTTCTTCGGCCTGCTGACTGAGCAAATCCGTATCAACTTTCTCAAGATTGTCAACCTTTTCTTGAAGAAGGCGCTGGATTTCTTCTTGCTCGATATTCAGATTATCCAATTCCTTGCCTAAACGTTCAATATCAGCAACTTCATAACGTTTTTGTCCTTGCAGTTCTGTCTTAAGCAGGCGAGCTTGCGCTACCTCTTCCTGCAAGTTTTGATAGCGTTCTTGGATGGCGTTTTTGTTAGACTTAATCTCTTCAATCTCAGCTTCCAGATTTTGCTTATCACTGGCGATTGTAGCAAGGCGCTCTTGGCATTTTTCCTTATCTGCTTGCCAATCTCCCTCAGTAAGACGATTTAATTCCTCTTCTTGAAGTTTCCAAAGAGTTTCCAGTTCGTCAACTTGCTGACTGGTCTGCTGATAAGCAAGAGACAAGCCTTGCTCCTGAATACGAGCCTGCTCTCCTTGAGATTTGATAGCTTCTAAACTTTCTGTCAATCTAGCCATCTCATCTTGCAAGGTCTTCAAAGTCGCCTCTTCTGAACGAAGACTTGCTTCTTCTTCAGCAATTTCTTTTTGTAATTGCTCCAGTTCTGGCTTGATAAAAATGCTGTTATTCTGGCGATTGGCACCACCTGCATAAGAACCACCTGTGCGCAACTCTGTTCCATCCAATGTCACCATACGAACCTGATAACGAACCTGGCGAGCTGCTGCACGCGCATGTTCTACGGTATCAAAGATAGCTGTCGTTGCTAGCAAGTTTTTGAAAATGGCTTCTAGTCTCTTATCAAACGACACCAACTCATCTGCCATGCCAAGGAAGCCTGGACTTGCTGCGATAGCATCTTGATTCTGACTAGAAATCGTACGAGCCTTGATAGTCGTCAAAGGAAGAAAGGTCGCACGACCAGCTCTGTTACGTTTTAGGAAATCAATCGCCTTGGTTGCCGCGTTTTCATTTTCTACGATGATATGCTGACTGCTGGCTCCAAGCGCAATCTCTAAGGCAGTTTGATAATGCACATCAAAGGTCAGGTGCTCACTGACTGCACCAATAATCCCACCAAGGCGGTCTTTTTCTTGGAGAACACTCTTAACACCTGCATAAAAGTTACTATGATTTCTCAGGATATTTTCCAAACTCTGAGCTCTCGCCTGCTTGTTTTTGAGATTATCCAGACGGTCAAATAGTTGACTTTGTTGAGCTTGATAGGAAGATTTCTGCTCCTCTTGCTCCTTGGCAATAGCTTGGTAGTCAGCCAATAATTTTTGAACCTGCTCCTTAGCAGTTTCAAGCTCGTCTTTTTGCTGACTAGCCTTCTCTTTGGCTGTAGCCAGCTGTTCTTTCAGCTTTTGTAGTTGATCTGCTTGTTTTTGAGAAAGCTGACGACTATTTTCCAACTCGTTTTCGATACGGGTCAGCTGGTTTGAGACATCCGCTTCTTCTTGTAAAAGCGCCACAAAGCGTTCACGCAAAAGCTCAATCATCTGATCAGGATCATCTGAAAAAGCTAGCAATTCAGCTTCTAAACGATTGAGTTTTTGATTATTTTGGACTAGATTTTCCTCTAAAAGTGCTAAAGAGCTTTCTTTTTCAGCCTTTTCCTGACTTAGAGCCTTTCTCTTATCCTCCAAAGCAGCCAAACGGGCTTGTGCTTCCTGTTGATTCAGGGCTACTTGCTCAGATTCTAATTTCGATAGGGCTAATTTTCTCTCTAAATCACTAATCAGACTGGTCAAATCCATCAAACTGCCTTGGTCTTTGGTCATTTCAGCCTGTAAATCTTGGCGTTGCTTTTTAAGAGTTTGGTTTTCTTCTTCTAATTTTTCACGCTTTTGGTAATAACTAGTCAATAGTTCCTGAACCTGTGCCAACTCTTCTTCTGTCAACTCTAGTTCAGCCTTATTTTCCTTGATTTGAGCAACCAGCACGTCTAAATAAATAGCCTTGCGTTGACCTTCCAAGTCTAAAAACTTACGGGCATTCTCAGCTTGCTTCTCAAGAGGCTTGATTTGATTGTCCAACTCGTAGATAATGTCCTCTAAGCGGTCTAGATTATCCTGAGTTTGTTGTAGTTTACTCTCAGTTTCTTTTCTGCGAGTCTTGTATTTCAAAACTCCAGCAGCTTCTTCAAAAATAGCTCTGCGTTCTTCAGGCTTGGAGTTGAAAATCTCCTCAACCTTCCCTTGGGAAATGATAGAGAAGGAATCTCGTCCCAAACCTGTATCCAAGAAAAGGTCATGAATATCACGCAGACGGACTTTCTTGCCGTCAATCTTGTATTCGCTATCTCCACTACGGTAGATATGACGTTCTACCCTGATTTCTTGACCAGCGTCCTTGATAAATCCGTCATGATTATCCAAAGTCACAACTACAGAAGCATAATTGAGCGGTTTGCGACTTTCTGTTCCAGCAAAGATGACATCCGGCATCTTGCCCCCACGGAGACTCTTAACACTTGACTCCCCCAAAGCCCAACGCAGACTTTCTGTAATATTCGACTTTCCAGAGCCATTGGGTCCAACAACTGCCGTCACCCCTTGGTCAAAGACGACCTTAGTCTTATCAGCAAAAGACTTGAATCCCTGAATTTCGATTTCCTTTAAATACATGAATCCAGCCCTTTCTCAACGGCATTTTTGGCAGCTTCCTGCTCTGCTAGTTTCTTAGAACGACCTTGACCTTGACCAATGCTCTTACCTTCGACAAGAACTTCTACATCAAAGACCTTATCGTGGGCAGGACCCGTTTCAGAAATCACCTGATAACGAATAGCCACATCGCCATTGACCTGAAGTAACTCTTGGAGATGGGTTTTGTAGTCTGTAATCATCTCAAATTCGCCTGCTTCAACCTTAGGAATCATGACTTGATAGATAAATTCCTTGACTTTGGCCACATCCTTGTCCAAAAGGAGGGCGCCAAGAAAGGCTTCAAAGGCATCACCAAGAATGGTGTCACGATTGCGACCACCAGATTTTTCTTCCCCCTTACCCAGCTTGATAAACTGATCAAACTGGCAATCACGCGCAAAACCAGCCAAACTCTCCTCACGGACAATCATGGCACGGAGTTTAGACAAGTCACCCTCAGGCTTTTTAGGATATTTTTTATACAGATATTCTGAAATCAATAACTGTAGAACAGCGTCTCCTAAAAATTCCAAGCGTTCATTGTGTGAAATTTTTAAGAGGCGGTGCTCATTGGCATAACTCGTATGAGTAAAGGCAGTCTCCAGTAAATTTTTGTCTGCAAATTCGATTGCAAAATGGTTCTTTAGTACAGTTTGTAATTCTTTCATACCAACCTCTTTCTAACTGATAACAGTCCTTTTTATTATATCAAAAAAAGCCCCCTGAGTCACTTTAAAATGGGACTAGAGAGGATTTGGGAATTCTTTAAAAAGAGATTTTCAGTTTTAAGGGCCAATTTAGGGCTGTTTAAAGAAAAAAGCCCTATTAAAGGCTTTTTAGGATATTTACATCCACCCTGAGGGAATCGAACCCCCATCTCAAGAACCGGAATCTTACGTGATATCCATTACACTAAGGGTGGAAACTTGTTTTATTATAACAGAAATTTGCTCTAATAACAAGTTTTTTTCTGGCCAAATAGCCCTTCTTAGTGGGAAGCATCCCCATTCCAAATAGAGTTTTTCACGATAACATAATCAACGTGTTTAAGGTCAGCAACCTGACGTCCACCTGCATAGGAAATAGCACTTTGAAGGTCTTGTTCCATCTCAGTTAAAGTGTCTTGCAAATGCCCTTTGGCAGGAAGTAAGATGCGTTTTCCTTCCACGTTCTTATAAGCTCCTTTTTGGTATTGGGAAGCTGAACCGTAATATTCTTTGAACTGTTCGCCGTCGACTTCAATCGTTTTCCCTGGACTTTCGATGTGTCCTGCAAAGAGGGAACCAATCATAACCATGCTAGCACCGAAGCGGATAGACTTAGCAATATCACCGTGAGTACGAATTCCTCCATCAGCGATAATCGGTTTACGCGCAGCCTTAGCACACCAGCGTAGAGCAGCCAACTGCCAACCACCTGTACCAAAACCAGTCTTAACCTTGGTGATACAAACCTTACCAGGACCGATTCCAACCTTAGTAGCATCCGCACCAGCATTTTCCAATTCACGCACAGCTTCTGGTGTTCCCACATTTCCAGCAATAACAAAAGTATCTGGCAATTCTTTCTTAATGTGTTGAATCATAGAAATCACGCTATCCGCATGACCATGGGCAATATCAATCGTGATGTACTCAGGAGCATCAGCCTTGAGCTGGCTAACAAAATCATACTCATAATCCTTAACACCAACAGAGATAGAAGCAATAAGCCCTTGCTCATGCATGCGCTTAATAAAAGGAATACGTCCTGCCTCATCAAAACGATGCATAATGTAGAAATAACCACCTTTAGCTAGTTGCTCTGCTACATTTTCATCCAAAATCGTCTGCATATTCGCTGGCACAACAGGTAGTTTAAAGGTGTGATTTCCTAGAGTGACACTTGTATCTGCTTCTGCACGGCTTTTAATCACACATTTATTTGGAATCAATTGAATATCTTCGTAATCAAAAATTGGAAATTCATTTAACATATCGATGTCTCGTTTCTTTTGTAATGACCTACCTATGCTCTCGCATCACCACGCCTTTTTCCGACGTTTCCTTAATTAATTATAAATCAAAGTAAGGTTTTTGTCAAATAATTTTATAAATTAAAATATATTGTTCGGATTTTATTTTATAAATAACAAAAGAAAGAGGAGAAATTATTTTCTCCCCATTTCTCCTCTATCCTAATAATACTCTCCCTGACGATAGTCCCATGAGTTAAAGGTGTCTGACAGATGCATCATAATCTTATCAATGTCAAGCCCTTTGCGGATTACAACTGGAGCTGGTGAAGTTGAACGTGCTCCCCCTTGTTCTGGGATGAGTTTGCCGTCTTTATCGACCATAGACACCATCACGCCTTGCTCGTAGCGAGTTTCAATCGTTTTGTCAGGTTGGATGGATGCCACGTAGTCATCTGCCTCGATAACAAGGTCCACTGCCCCTTCGATGCGTTCTCCGATACCTTCTACCTTACCTCGGTTTCCTTTTCCAGATGGGTTTGCTGATGAGGCGTAGACCATCTTGCCCTCTTCCCAAAGTTTGGCAGCCAATTGTTCACCTGCTTTCCCGAACTTGATAACAAAACAACTAGTACCACGCACGTCAGTCATAAGTTCTTCACGCCCATCCCCATAAGCTTTGAGTTTTTCAAAAGCTTCTGGTTTCCAAGGAAGGATACAACCAAGAAGAATGTCTTCGTCCCAATGTTTTTGGTAAAAGGCTTCAATTTCTGGGTTGAGTTGTGCTAAAGCGCGAAGCTCATCCATGCTACCGCAGAGAACAACACCTGGTTTGTTACGGTTACGCTCTTTAGCTGCGAACTTGCGCTCAAGTCCTGCCTTGTCGCTAGTCATAATAATGTAACCAACTTTTGTAGGGCAAACGATACATCCGCCTTCACCTTTTAAAATGTCATAGCCTTCTTGTGAAAGTGTTCCGTTCCATTGAATGTGTTTTGTCATAGTTCTATTTCCTTTTCTATTTTTCTTCTAATCCTGCCAGTAGGCTGGCCGTTGTTTTTCATAAGCAGCAATCAAATCTTCATACTGCAAGGTAATACCGATATCATCCAAACCATTTAAGAGTTTGTGTTTCCACTCGCTATCAATTTCAAAAGTGAATTCTCCAATTGATGAGATGATTTTTTGTTGTTCCAAGTCCACAGTTACCTGGTCACTTGGTTGTAGCTGGGCTAGTTTCTCTCGAACCTCTCTGGGCTGGACAATAGGCAACATGCCATTATTGAGTTCATTATTGTAATGAATGTCACCGAAAGACCCTGCAATCACAACCTTAAAACCATAGTCCGCTAGAGCCCAGGCTGCATGCTCCCTCGAAGAGCCTGCACCAAAGTTATCCCCTGAGATGAGAATACTGGCTTTGCGATATTCAGGTCGGTTAAAGACAAAGTCTGGGTCCTCAGTATACTTGTCATCCAAATAACGCCAAGCATACATGAGGTACTTACCAAAGCCTTTTTTATCAATTAACTTGAGAAACTGCTTGGGTAGTATTTGGTCGGTGTCGATGTTATCATTCATGAGAGGAACGGTCGTTCCCGTATAAACTGTAAATTTCTCCATATCCTCTCCTTACTGGGCTTCTGGCATTTGCCGAACATCTACGAAACGCCCTGCGATAGCTGCTGCTGCTGCCATGGCTGGACTGCAGAGATGGGTCTTAGCACCAAAGCCCTGTCTGTCTTCAAAGTTACGATTGCTGGTTGAAGCGCAGTGGACACCATCAGGAACCTTGTCCGGATTCATTCCTAGGCACATAGAACAACCTGGGTCTCTCCACTCAAAGCCAGCATCTATGAAAACCTTATCCAAACCCAACTTCTCAGCAGCTCGTTTGACAGGACGAGAGCCCGGAACCACGATAGCCGTTAAGTTAGGAGCTATTTTCTTCCCTTCGACAAATCGCGCAGCCAGTTGCAAGTCACTGAGACGAGCATTTGTACAAGAGCCGATAAAGATATAACCTAGTTCAATATCAGCTGGCTTTTGACCTGGTTCCAAATCCATATAATTGTAGGCTCGTTCATCATTCATATCCTTAATTTCTGGGAAGCTACTGTCAAAGTCAACACCCATAGCAGGGTTGGTTCCCCAGGTCACCATAGGAGCCAAGTCTGAGACATCCATCTGGATAACCTTATCGTAAACAGCATCATCATCACTGACAATTGTTTTCCAATCCGCCACAGCCTCTTCAAAGTCCTCTGGGACACATTCTCGTCCCTTGAGATAATCATAGGTAGTTTGATCCGGATTCATGATTCCCATCTTAGAACCAAACTCGATGGACATATTGCAGATGGTCATTCGCTCTTCCATGCTCAGTGCATCAATAGCTTGTCCCCGATATTCCACCACATAGCCAACGCCGCAAGCAACGCCGTACTTGGCAATCAAGGCGAGAATGTAATCCTTGGAATAAACTCCTTTTTGAGGGACACCAGTGAATTCTACCAGCATTTTCTTGGGTTTGACCTGCCAGAGGGTCTGTGTCGCGAAGACATGTTCGACCTCACTGGTCCCAATTCCAAAGGCGATCGCTCCGAAAGCACCGTGAGTTGCTGTGTGACTATCTCCACAGACGATGAATTTTCCTGGTTGAGTTCTTCCAGTTTCTGGTCCAACCATGTGAACAATCCCCTGTTTTTCAGAACCGTGGGCCGCATGTTCAATTCCAAACTCCTCAACATTTTCAGCCAGCTTATCAATTTGAGCCTTAGAAATCACATCTCGAATATCGTAGATATTGACTGTCGGGACATTGTGGTCAAAGGTTCCAAATGTCAAGTCTGGTCGTCTCAATCTGCGTCCTGCATCTCGTAATCCTTGAAAAGCCTGAGGACTGGTCACCTCGTGGATATAGTGCTGATCCACATACATGAGTTGCGGCTGCCCCTCTTCTCCTGTGATGACATGACGGTCCCATAATTTATCAAAAATCGATTTTCCTGCCATCCATTACCTCCAAATAAAATATAAGGCTACTAGTGTGGACACCATCCCGAGAAACCAAACTGTTTTAAAATACCATTTTCGAGTCTTGTGGTGAAAGATGATTCCTGCCAAACAGGCACCAAAACCACCACAAGTAAAGGCTAAAATGAGTAAGATTTTCTCTGGGATGCGCCAAACTCTTCTCCTTGCCTTAGATTTGTCAATGCCATAAATCAAGAAAACCATGACATTCCAAATCAAAAGGACTAGAGTAATTCTTTCGTCTAACTTCATAACCTTGCAATAATAGCTTCTGTCATTTCCTTAGTCGAAGCCTGTCCACCTATATCTCTTGTTAAAATGCCAGCCGCTAAACTAGCTTCAACAGCACGCTCAATACGCTCTGCATCCTCATAACGACCAAAACTATCTCTCAACATCATGGCCACTGATAAAATCATGGAGATAGGATTTGCAATGCCTTGACCAGCAATATCAGGTGCTGAACCGTGAATAGGTTCATAGAGACTTGGTCCATTTTCAGAATGACTGGCTGATGGCATAACTCCAAGTGTGCCAGATAGAACGCTTGATTCATCCGAGAGAATATCTCCAAAAAGATTCTCCGTCACGATGACATCAAACTTAGCAGGATTGGTAATCATGAGCATGGCAGCTGAGTCCACCAACTGGTGTTCCAAGGTCACATCTGGGAAATCCTGTGCGACCTCCTCAGCTACTTTCCGCCAGAATTTTGAGGTTGCTAGAACATTTTGCTTATCAATACTAGTAACAATTTTTCTGCGATTTCTTGCAATTTCAAAGGCCTTACGAATAATCCGCTCTACTTCCTCATAGCTATAGTCGTTGATATCACGCGCTTTTCGCTCTTCAAGAATATGATCTCCAAAGTAAATCCCGCCTGTCAACTCACGCACCACGACAAAGTCTACACCAGCAATTCGTTCCGGTTTGAGTGGTGACAAATGCTTGAGACTGTCAAAGATTTTTACAGGGCGAATATTAGCGTAAAGATTGAGTTCCTTACGGAGAGCTAACAAGCCTTGTTCAGGCCGAACCACTGCTCCATCATACTGAGGACTACCGATAGCCGCTAGGAGAATGGCATCTGCTTCACGACATACCTTGAGGGTTTCATCAGGTAAGGGATGCCCTGCAGCATCGATACCTGCACCTCCAAAAGGTCGTCTATCAATCTCATAGTCAAAACCTGTTTTTTCAGCTAGCGCTTCCAGGACTTCTAACCCAGCCTCCATGATTTCTGGGCCAATTCCGTCCCCTGCTAGAGTTACTATTTTCTTTGTCATAGTTTTCTCCTTTACACACTAGGCATATCGCGATAGGAAACGCTACGTCCCATCTCACCAGCATTCTCTTTTTGAACAAAGGTATTAGCATTGATGTAAGCAATAGCCGAAGCCTTCAACACATCGAAATCAAGACCTGCTGCGTTAAAGATGGTTTCTGTATCTCTGTTTTCAACAGTGACTAATACCCGAGCCTGGGCATCAATTCCATCTGTCACCGCATCAATGGTATAGGACACCAAGCGGACGGATTGATTGAAGAATTTGTCAATAGCGTTGAAGATAGCCTCAACAGAACCTTGTCCTGTCGCATTAAATTCGACTTTCTCACCATCCATATTAGCCAGGCTAACAAGCGCTTCAATGTCATTATCTGCATGGGTTTGCAGTTGTAAATCATCAAAGTGGAAGCCTTCTGGGTTTTCAACCATAGTTCCAGCGACCAGCGCTCGAATATCTGCATCTGTGATTTCTTGTTTCTTGTCTGCCAGAGCCTTGAACTTAGCAAAGAGTGGTTTGATATCCTCTTCTGTAAAGTCTAGGGCCAATTCTCTTAGTTTCTCGACAAAGGCATGGCGACCTGACAATTTTCCAAGTGGGAGGCTATTACTCTTGACACCGACCAATTCAGGAGTGATGATCTCATAAGTGAGAGGATTTTTAAGGACTCCATCTTGGTGAATACCAGATTCGTGAGAGAAGGCATTGCCACCAACAACGGCCTTGTTTTTAGGAACTGGAATTCCTGAGAAGCGAGAAACCATTTCTGACGTATTGATGGTTTCATTTAAGACAATACTGGTTTCTGCTTGGTAGTAATCTTGGCGAATATTGAGAGCCACTGCTATTTCTTCCAAAGCAGCATTTCCAGCTCGCTCCCCAATACCGTTGATAGTCCCTTCAACACGTCCTGCTCCGTTCTTGACAGCAGCAAGGCTATTAGCTACTGCCATTCCAAGATCATCATGACAGTGAGGCGAATAGATGATCTGACGATCCGTCTTGACATTCTCAATCAAGTGTTTGAAGATAGCTCCATATTCCTCTGGTGTGGTAAATCCTACCGTATCAGGAATATTGATATAAGACGCCCCTGCATCAACCGCTGTTTGAACAACTTGTAAGAGGAAATCCAACTCTGTTCTAGTCGCATCCTCAGGAGAGAATTCGACCACTTCAAACTTAGAACGGGCATAAGAAACATGCTCCTTAATAGCTTCTAGAATCTCTTCCTTGCTCTTATTGAGCTTATACTTACGATGAATCGGACTGGTAGCGATAAAGACGTGAACCTGTGGATACTTGGCGTCCTTGAGGGCCTCATAACAAGCATCAATATCAGACTTGACCGAACGTGCCAAGCCGGTCACCGCCGTTTTCTTCAAGACCTTAGCAATCTCCTGAACTGCCGTAAATGAGTCTGGACTAGCCGCTGGAAAACCAGCTTCGATGGCTGAAATACCCCATTTCTCCAGCTGCCTTGCAATGGCAATTTTTTCCTTGATTGAAAAATTAACGCCAGGTGTCTGCTCTCCATCCCGAAGGCTGGTATCTAGAAATTCAACTGTTCTCATAAGATTTCCCCTTTTCCAAATGTGGTTTTTAAAAAAACATCTCGCTTAGAAGTCCAAGCGAGATGCTGATTCACTCCCGCTTGGTAAGCCAAACAGGACTAATGCTTTTTGCACTAGCCCGAGTACCTCAACAACAAAGCAAATTGATTAAACTTAGCTGTTCTCATGTTTGACTTTCTCCTTCGTTTGATATCTTGTTTAGTATTTTAGCACAGGCAAAAGCACTTGTCAAGAAAAAATCAAATATTTTCTGAAAATTTCTTCAGTATAGAATATTTAGCTAATTGAAAATTATTGAAAATCCTTGAAATGTTTCATTTTTTAGAAGTTAAATTCCAACTTTTTTCTATCAATTCCAGTACTTCTTCATCTGATAAAGTATCATCAAGCGCCACACTAATCCAGTAGCGTTTATTCATATGAAAGGCTGGATAAATTCCCTTTTTTGAAAGTAAGTCAGCTACTTGGTCATGCTTGAGGTTGACTGCTTCCAGCTGTCCTTCTCTGCCCTTTTCCAGCTTATCCCAAGAGATTTTCATCAAGACGGCATACCACTTTTTATTGCCTTCATGTCTTAACACTGCCGTATCAGGTGATTTTTCCCACAGATACTCCAACTGATTACCATACTTTTCCTGAATCTGAGCCATGATACGCTTAGTCTGAGGACAGATAAAATCCTGTACCTCAAAACAAGCCTTCCGAATCTGGTAGAGAATCTCCAGACAAGCCTCACGGACACTTGCAACAAAACTTCCTGTCATACTTTCCATATGAACTTGAGGATAGAGGTCGCCCATTTCCTGATCAAAGACCTGAAAATTCACATTATCAGCAGTGATGGACACAGTCATGACAAAATCACCCTTCAAAATCATGCAGCTATAAGTCCAAACTCCACTACTTTCTACAAAACCATAGCATAGGCACGAGCCTTTTCTTGATTAAACTGATAGGATTTAAAAATTTCAAACATAAGTTAAAACTGCTACCCAAAGCTAGCAGTTCCTTTCTATTTTTTAAAAGACAACCTTGGTTCCATGCAATTGTGTCACGCCCAGCTGGTCAATAAAGGTTTGACGGTTGTCAAGGTCAATCCCCCCACCTGGTAGAATTTCAATTTTACCTTTAACGTGCTCCAAAATTCTGTGATAGTGAGCAAAACGTTTGTCTAGTGAATCGCCAGATACACCCGCACGAGTTAAGATACGAGTGACTCCAGCTTGGCTGAGCCAGTCAATAGCTTCTAGTTGATCTTCATCGCTCAATTCATCAAAGGCCATGTGGAAGACAATTTCCATTCCTTTTGATGCAGCAATTAACTTTTCAAGATTAGGTTTATCCAACTTCTTCTCAGCAGTTAAGGCTCCAAATACAACTCCTTGACTTCCAGCCTGAGCAGTCAATCGAATGTCTTCTAGCATGATTGCAATTTCTAGTTCATTATAGACAAAGTCGCCACCACGTGGACGAATCATGGTCATAATGGTTGTATCGTAGTTAGCTGCCAATTCAACCGCTGCCTTGGTTACTCCATAGCTTGGTGTTGTTCCTCCCACTGCTAGATTATCACAGAGTTCGATTCGACGAGCTCCAGCCTCCATCGCTTTTTCAAGCAAGGTCACATTTTCAGCACAAAATTCGTAAATCATTTGATTCTCCTTGAGTATTACTTTGAATTTATTATATCATATTGTTGTGAATATACTTTCATTTTTATCAAGGGAAATAGTTACAAATTTTACTTATTCTTTGTCTGGAATGACCTTGAAGAGATAATAGGTGATAAAGATGGTCAAGGCTCCTAGACCGATTTTGACTGGTAAAAGAGGTGCAAAATAAATGGAAATTCCCATCAAGATATAGATAGAAACGATGATTTTTTTCTTTCGTTCACGCGCAATAGACTTAGTCTCGCGAAAATCAGCTACATATGCTTGATAGAGCTTGGTATGGTAAAGCCAATCTTCGAATCGCTTGGAACTTCTAGAGAAACAAGCGATAGACAACAAAAGGAAAGGCGTTGTCGGCAACAAGGGTAAAACAACCCCAACAATAGCCAAGGCCAGTGATAAAAAACCAATAATTAGATAGATAATACGCATAACTTCTCCTAGTTAATACTCTTCGAAAATCTCTTCAAACCGCGTCAACGTCGCCTTACCGTAGGTATGGTTCCTGACTTCGTCAGTCTTATCTGCAACCTCAAAGCAGTGCTTTGAGCAACCTGCGGCTAGTTTCCTAGTTTGCTCTTTGATTTTCATTGAGTATAAAATAATCTTCTTCTAGTTTCGCATAAAATGATGAATTTTGTCAAGTTCTAACCAAAAGAGCCTGAAATTAACTTTCAGGACTCTCCTCTTATTTAATCTTTTCCTCCTCGTAGTCACCTTTGCTACAAACAACTTGCTTGCCACCACCACGGACTTTTTTCTCCATGAGGAAGTTGCCACATTTTGGACAGTCACGACCAACAGGCTTGTCCCAAGAGGTAAATTCACATTCTGGATAGCGATTGCAACCATAGAAGAGGCGATTGCGTTTGGTTTTACGCTCAATGATTTGTCCCTGATGACAACTTGGACACTCAACACCAATCTCTTTCACAATTGCTTGGGTATGACGGCAATCTGGGAAATTGCTACAAGCGTAGAACTTACCAAAACGACCAAGTTTAATGACCATTGGACTGCCACACACTTCACAGTCAAATCCAGCCGGTTCATCCTTGATTTGGATTTTTTCCATTTCTTCTTCAGCCTTGGCGACTTCTTTAGAGAATGGTTTGTAAAAGGCGTCTATAACACGTTGCCACTGCTCTTTTCCGACTTCTACATCATCTAGTTTGCCTTCCATTTCAGCTGTGAAGGTTACGTTTACGATATCTGGGAAATATTCAACGATGAGCTTGTTGACAATTTCTCCCAACTCTGTCGGTTCAAAACGTTTGGATGCAAGGCGAACATAATAACGTTTCTGAATAGTTTCAATGGTTGGTGCGTAAGTTGACGGACGGCCAACCCCATTTTCCTCCAAGGTCTTGATCAGTGTCGCTTCAGAATAACGAGCAGGCGGTTGGGTGAAATGTTGCTCTGGTTTGCTATTGACCTGTTTGACCACATCTCCAACAGCCATATCTGGTAACATTTTATTCTTGTCAGAATCATTATAAATGGCAAGATAACCATCAAACTTAACCTGACTACCATTAGCGGCAAATTGGACCCCATTTTGAGACAATTTAACAGCCATGGTATCAAAGACAGCAGCTGTCATCTGACTCGCTACAAAACGATTCCAAATAAGAGTATAAAGCTTGAGCTGATCCTTGTCCAGATATTTAGCAATGCTTTCCGGTGTATTAAAGACACTTGACGGACGAATAGCTTCGTGGGCATCCTGAGCACCTGAAGCGTTTTTGACCTTGCTACCATGCTTAGAATACTTGCTACCAAAACGGTCCGTAATGAAGCTTGCTGCTTCATTTTGCGCTACAGGACTGATACGAGTCGAATCGGTACGCATATAGGTAATCAAACCTTGAACACCAGAACCAATATTAATTCCTTCATAGAGCTGTTGGGCAACCATCATGGTTTTTCGAGTACGGAAATTGATTTTATTGGCAGCATCCATCTGCATAGATGAAGTAGTATAAGGTAAAGGAGCATTGCGTTTACGCTCTTTCTTATCTACCTGATCCACTGAAAAATCTTTACTAGTCAGGCGAGACAAGACTTCCTTAACATCGTCATTGCTAGTCAGTTTCAGCTTTTTGCCATCTACTCCATAAAAGGAAGCCTGAAATTGCTTGGTTCCCTTTTTAAAGACGCCATCAATTGTCCAGTATTCTTCTGGCTGGAAAGCATTGATTTCATTTTCACGGTCAATGATTAACTTAAGCGCAATGGACTGTACGCGACCTGCTGACAATCCCTTCTTGACCTTCTTCCACAAAATAGGCGAAATCGAATAGCCTACCAGGCGGTCTAGGACACGACGAGCCTGTTGGGCATCGACCAAGTCCATATCAATCTTGCGCGGTTCTTTAAAAGCATTTTTGACCGCATCCTTGGTGATTTCATTGAAGACCACACGGTTGGCATCATTTTCATCCAAGTTGAGAATGTGGGCCAAATGCCAAGAAATCGCTTCTCCTTCACGGTCCGGGTCACTCGCCAGAAAAACTTTATTAGCTTTTTTAGCTTCTTTTTTCAAGTCATTGATAAGAGGGCCTTTTCCTCGGATATTGATATATTGCGGTTCATAATTATTTTCAATATCGACTGACATACTGGATTTCTTCAAATCACGGATATGCCCAACACTGGCTAAAACCTTGTAGTTTCTGCCGAGATATTTTTCAATCGTCTTAGCCTTAGCAGGCGACTCCACGATTACTAGATTTTTTTTAACTATTGATTTTTTCTTTTTTGTTGCCGTAGCCACAGTATCACACCTTTTCAAAGTAATAAACTTTATAAAGTGTAAACCATTTTGCCATAACTGTCAAGACTTAGCTCCTATATATAGAAGAAAAGTTTATCTAGTAAGCGAAATTTCGTCTTATACTCAATGAAAATCAAAGAGCAAACTAGGAAACTAACCGCAGGTTGCTCAAAGCACTGCTTTGAGGTTGCAGATGAGACTGACGAAGTCAGTAACCATACCTACGGCAAGGTGAAGCTGACGTGGTTTGAAGATATTTTCGAAGAGTATTAAAATTCAAATTCTGCAAGAACATCCTGCCCACTGGTGACCAATTTTGCCCCTTCTTGAATCAAATGATGGCAACCGTCTGATAGTCCATCTAAAATGCTACCAGGAATAGCAAAGACATCGCGTCCTTCTTCCATTGCTCTCTCACAGGTAATGAGACTACCTGAGCGCATCTTAGCCTCTGCTACAATCACGCCACGACAAAGTCCAGCAATGATGCGATTACGGGCAGGAAAATGAAATTTTAGAGGTTGTTCACCAGGTCCATATTCACTTAGAACCAGATGGTCATTGCCGATGTAGTCTTGCAAGCGTTTATTGGCTTTAGGATAAAACACATCCAGTCCTGTTCCAATCACTGCAATGGTTTTTCCGCCATTCTGAAGAGCTGCCATATGAGCTGCTGTGTCAATGCCCTTGGCTAATCCACTGACGATAACCAGTTCATTTTCCAATCCCTGAATGACTTTTTCAACTGACTTAGCTCCCTGTTTGCTACAAGCACGACTTCCTACGACTGCTACCTTCGGGAATTTCAAGAGGTCAATATTTCCCTTGTAAAATAAAAGTACAGGCGCATCATATATTTCACTCAAATCCCAAGGGTAACAGTCATCTAAAATAGAGAAAGATGGAAATTTTTGAAACTCCTTCTCCAAATGCGCATCGTCTATCTGAAAATAACGTTCCATAAAAACAGCTGGATTTCTGCAACCTGATATATCTGCAATATCTCCTAACAACAGTTCTTGATCGAAATTTTCACCATATTCTAGGACCTTCAAAACCTGTTGATTGGTCAAACCTGATTTTTTCAACTTATAGATTTCATAGTTTGTGATTTTCATAAATATCTCCATTTCTTTTTCTACTCATCTATTTATTCGTAAAAAATCAAAAAAACATCCGACTATTTCAGCCAGATGTTGGAATCTTTAATTTTCGTTTTTAAGAATTTCTTCTAATTTATGATAGTCTTGGACACTATCGATTTCATAGATGCTATTGCCTTCTAATTCTTCAACATAGACATCTAGCTCTTTGATATTATCCTTAACCATATTGTCCCAATAAAGATCAACAAATTCACCACTTGCATAAGCCTTGTCGATAAAGCTGATAATCTTTTCTGCAGTTGGAGCGTCCCAGAAGGATACACCACTAAGGATACGACCTGCCTTACTATCAACAGTAATATCTTGAACCTTGTAGTCATCTCCATAGACCAAGAACCATTCGTTGGTACAATCTTCACGATAAACACTAAAATAAGTCGAACGTGTCAAATCATTGCGGAACATATTTTTGAAGAGATAGTTATCTGCATCAATAACATAACTGTTGGCCAATTCTTCTTTTACAAGATAGAGAGAGTAAAAGTTATTGTAGTCAGCGTATTTATCATTGAAAACGAGGCGAACACCATATTTTTCTTTTAAGTAATCGAATTGTTCTTTAAGGTAACCAACGATGATGATGATGTCATTGATTCCTTTTTCTTTGAGAAACTCAATTTGGTATTCAATCAAAGGTTTTTGATTAACTTGAACCAAGGCTTTAGGGGTATTTTCAGTCATAGGACGCAAGCGAGTTCCCAATCCCGCTGCTAAAATAATGGCTTTCACACGAATCTCCTTTATTCTTTAATAATAATATAAACTCCAGCAATAACGACAAGTGACGTAATAATTGTCAGCATATCTAGTGGTGCACCCAAGAAAACAACTGCAAACAAGACAGTCCATACTACATAGCTCACGTTCAAGCCTGTAGCCTTGGCTGGTTGCAAGCGATTGATAGCGATATAATAAGCCAAGTAGGAAATCATATCAAAGGCTGCAAAGACAATCATGAGACCTAGCAATTGTCCATTGGCCACTTCAGCAAATGACTGATGAGAGAAGAGCACAATCACAAGATAGGACAAGAACGAAGTCACTTGACGAATTAAGAGGGCTTCGATTTCACTCAGTTCACTTTCCATAGCAAAAGAGCTAAGAACACTCTCACTTCCCCATGCAATAGCACAAACCAAAGCACAGAGAATCCCAATGTAGAAGGAATTGACCTGTTCGACCTTATAGGTCTGAGCAATTATCCCTCCAATAATCAAGACAATTCCAAACACAGTATTTTTCGAAATCTTGTGCTTCAAAAAGAAGAAAGCCAATAAAACTGAAATCGCAGGGTAGATAGCCGATACAGATGACGCTAAGGAACTTCCGATATACTTAACCGCATAAAGGTTGGCCTGCATACCGATTGGACCTGCTAGCAAGGCTCCGATGATCACACTAACATTGCGAATATTTAAGAAAATTGAGAGACGAACTTTTCCTTCTTTTACTAAAAGAAAAGCTAGTAAGATAAAGATACTCAAGAAATCGTGAGCAGCGGCCACCACAAAGGGCGACAAATCTGTAAAAATCGAAAAGATATAAGCACTAATCGTTAGACCTAAACCCCAGAAAATACCTGAGAGTAGACCAAAAGAAACTCCATTTTTATTTTTCATCTGAACCTCCATAATATGACAAACCTTTAACAGCTCTTTGGTAACGACTCACACCATAGTCACCAAAATCTGCACCTTGCTCTTCTTTGTAGACTGTCCATAGACTCCAAATAGCATCTTGTAAAATTTTATAAATGACAATCTTTTCACGAGAGACAGGTGTTTGCTCACTCTCATAGTGAGACAAGAAGGCTTCTTCCTCTTGACGAGTGAATTCAGACTCTAAAAAGAGGGCGGCCAAATCCCACATTGGATCGTTCATTGATGAATATTCCCAGTCAATCAGATAAAGTCGTCCTTGAGGTGATTCGATAAAGTTTTCAGGCACCAAATCGATATGACAAGATTTTCTGTCAACACCTAAGTCAGCCAGTCTTTTCTCTAAGGAGAAGACTTCTTCTCGAACAGCTTCATAGTTGGCATAAGGGATTTTTTCCTCAATTAAGGATTCGTATTTTTTGATTTCTTCAAAAGGAGCAAATTCTCCCCTTAATTCCTTACCAGAAGCATGAATCGTTTGTAATATTGGAGCAATTTTATCAAATTTGGTCTTGATTGACGTTGAATCAAGCGTAATCGCAGATTCGATATACTCATTTACTTTGATACCAGCTTCAATATCAAAAAGATAATTTTTTACATCTAGGTCTAAATCTTTAAGTAGTTCAAGATTGTACTTTTCATCTTGACGATTGATCAGTTTTTCTGTCCCTTTCCCAAAGAATTTAACAATGTATTGCTTATTTGTTGTTTTGGCCAAATAGTTTTGATTGGTCATTCCTCCCAGTTGTTCAACACTGAGGACTTCCTCTTCTTGACTAAGTAAGGAAGAAATTTTTTCTTTAATGATTTTCTCCACAATTAACCTCCAGCACTTATACTTCCCACTTAAACACGGTTTTAAAGGCTGTGTTTAAATCGGTTGCAAAGACACGGTGAATATCTTTAATTTCTCTTACAGGTTCTTCTAGATAAAGGATATTTTTAAGACGATTTGCAAATTTCTTGACTTCCATCATTTGGATTGCATTTTCAAAATCAATGCGACCAGAACGAGAGGACCCAACCAAGAGCAAGCCCTTTTCTAAGGCATCGCGTGTATTGAGATTGACTTTATATTCGCTAACGCCCATCATGAGAATCGTTCCCTGAGGACGAATGTAGCGAATCAGGTCATTTATAGCAGGTCCAGTACCATCACCACCACAACATTCAAAAGCATGGTCAAAGGCCAAATCTTCAGGAATATTGTCAGTAATATAGCATTCTTTGGCAAATGAGAAAAGTTCCAATTTTTCCCAATGACGACCAATAACCACAATCTCTGCTTCTGGCAAAGTATAGTTGATAATATTGGCAACCACAAAAGCTAAACTTCCATCTCCGATAACAGCAATTCGGTCCCGCTTGCTATGAGCAAGGGTCAATAGACGATTCATAGCGTGCATGCCGACACTGACAAACTCTGTAATGGCTGCAACCGTATCTTCGATAGCATCATAAGCCACCACACGGTCTTTAGGGAGAGAAACAAACTCTCTCATAAAGCCATCAAAACCACTAGACAAGAAATGGGTCCCTGTCATGTAGTTCTCATAGAATTCTTCATCACTCTGCATAGGAGGCTGATTGGGAATCATGACAACTTTTTGCCCAACTTCATAAGTTCCTGTCGGGTCAGAAATAACGGTTCCACATGACTCGTGAATCATTGCCATTGGAAGCTTTTTATTCAAAATCTTGGGATCACGTTTTCCTTGGTAGTAACGCTGATCCGCATGACAGACCGCCATATAATTAGGGCGAATGAGAATATGATTCTCTTGGTCAATAGCCTCTTCCTGATATTTGACATTGATAAACTTAGGCTTAGTTAGTTGATAAATTTGATTAATCATTTTACTAGTCTTTCTCAATCATACTTTTTGCAATCTTCAAATCTGTTACTGTTGTAATCTTCAGATTTGAGTATTCACCCTTGGCCAAGGCTACATCTTTTCCTTTAATGACAAAGATTTTACATGCATCTGTCAAGATTTCCTTCTCTTCAGCAGAGAGAGAACCGTAAAGATCCATGAAGTCCTTGCAACGGAATGTTTGAGGTGTTTGTCCTTGATAAAGGTGAGCACGATTTGGAATATCTGTAATGAATTGACCATTGGTACTTTCAACGATAGTATCAACCGCTTCTACCACTGTATCCACTGCGTCATGATTTTGGGCAAGTTGGATATTGTCCTGAATCATGCGAAGTGTAATAAATGGACGAACAGAATCGTGGGTAACAATGATATCCTCTGGAGTAAGCGGACGATAAGCATCAATGGCTTCAATGATTTTCTCAATACTTGTATTGCGGTCAGCACCACCTTTTGTAATGATGATACGTTCCTTATGAAGAGGAAGATATTTATCTACAAGATCTTCTGCATGAGAAACCCAGTCTCCATGAACCCCAACTACAATTTTTTCAATACTTGGTTCCAAGACAAATTTTTCAATTGTATGAATCAAGATAGGTCGATCACCTAGCTCTAAAAATTGTTTTGGCAAGTTACTGATTCCCATGCGTGTGCCAGTTCCACCAGCAAGAATTCCTGCATAAATCATCTATTTTCTCCTTTGTCTTACTAAAAAAACTTATTCTCTCTATTATACCACAATCTAGTCCTATCATGAAAGAAATACCGACCCTCCCGTTCTAGAATAGAAGGTTTAAGGAGTTCTATTATTCAAATAAACTAGTCCATTTCTAATAATGACTAGGAATTCTGTAGTCATTACCAATAAATGGCTGTGAAATTTTAGAGTTCTCCAGAATAATATAATTTTCTTAAAGAAAACTTAAAATTAAACTTTGAGACTTCAAAGTGATTACTTGACTTATACTCAATGAAAATCAAAAAGCAAACTAGGAAGCTAGCCGTAAGCTGTACTTGAGTACGGTAAGGCGACGCTGACGTAGTTTGAATTTGATTTTCGAAGAGTATTACTGCCCTTCATTTCTTATTAGCTGACTTTATGATATAATGAAAAACGAGGTAAATTGAATGAAAAGTATAAAATTAAATGCTCTATCTTACATGGGAATTCGTGTCTTGAATATTATTTTTCCCATCTTAACTGGAACCTATGTCGCACGTGTCTTGGACCGTACTGACTATGGTTACTTCAACTCAGTTGACACTATTTTGTCATTTTTCTTGCCCTTTGCGACTTATGGGGTCTATAACTACGGTTTACGGGCCATCAGTAATGTCAAGGATAACAAAAAAGATCTGAATAGAACCTTCTCTAGTCTTTTTTATTTGTGTATAGCTTGTACGATTTTGACCACTGCTGTCTATATCCTAGCCTATCCTCTCTTCTTTACTGATAATCCAATCATCAAAAAAGTCTACCTTGTTATGGGGATTCAACTCATTGCCCAGATTTTTTCAATCGAGTGGGTCAATGAAGCTCTGGAAAATTACAGTTTTCTCTTTTACAAGACTGCCTTCATCCGTATCCTGATGCTGGTCTCTATTTTCCTGTTTGTCAAGAATGAACACGATATTGTTGTTTATACACTTGTGATGAGTTTATCGACGCTGATTAACTACCTGATTAGTTATTTTTGGATTAAAAGAGACATCAAACTTGTTAAGATTCACCTAAGTGATTTTAAACCACTCTTTCTCCCTCTGACAGCCATGTTGGTCTTTGCTAATGCCAATATGCTCTTCACTTTTTTAGATCGCCTCTTCCTCGTTAAAACAGGGATTGATGTCAACGTTAGTTACTATACCATGGCTCAACGAATTGTGACCGTTATAGCTGGTGTTGTAACAGGAGCTATCGGAGTAAGTGTGCCTCGTCTCAGTTACTATCTAGGAAAAGGCGATAAGGAAGCTTATGTCTCACTTGTTAACAGAGGAAGTCGAATCTTTAACTTCTTTATCATTCCACTCAGTTTTGGACTCATGGTTTTAGGACCAAATGCAATCCTACTTTACGGTAGTGAAAAATATATCGGAGGCGGTATCTTAACCTCTCTCTTCGCTTTTCGTACGATTATCCTGGCACTGGATACCATTCTTGGTTCCCAAATTCTCTTTACAAATGGCTATGAAAAACGAATCACAGTCTATACAGTCTTTGCAGGATTGCTCAATTTGGGCTTAAATAGTCTCCTCTTTTTCAACCACATCGTGGCGCCTGAATACTACTTACTGACAACTATGCTATCAGAGGCCTCTCTACTTGTTTTCTATATCATTTTCATCCATAGAAAACAACTCATCCACTTAGGACATATCTTTAGCTATACTGTTCAATACTCGCTCTTTTCACTTTCCTTTGTAGGAATTTATTTCCTGATTAATTTCTTGTATCCCGTAGATATGGTCATTAATTTGCCATTTTTGATTAATACTGGTTTGATTGTCTTGCTATCAGCCATCTCTTATATTGGTCTACTTGTCTTCACCAAAGATAGCATTTTCTATGAATTTTTAAACCATGTCCTAGCCTTAAAAAATAAATTCAAAAAATCTTAGGAGTATAGAATGAAACAACTAACCATTGAAGATGCCAAACAAATTGAATTAGAAATTTTGGATTATATTGATACTCTCTGTAAAAAGCACAATATCAACTATATTATTAACTACGGTACTCTGATTGGGGCAGTTCGACATGAGGGCTTTATTCCTTGGGACGACGATATTGATCTGTCCATGCCTCGAGAAGATTACCAACGATTTATTAACATTTTTCAAAAGGAAGAAAGTAAATACAAACTTTTATCCTTAGAAACAGATAAAAATTACTTTAACAACTTTATCAAAATAACCGACAGTACAACTAAAATTATTGATACTCGGAATACAAAAACCTATGAGTCTGGTGTTTTTATCGATATTTTCCCTATGGATCGCTTTGATGATCCTAAGGTCATTGATATTTGTTATAAGCTGGAAAGTTTTAAACTTCTGTCTTTCAGTAAACACAAAAATATTGTCTATAAAGATAGCCTTTTAAAAGATTGGATACGAACAGCCTTTTGGTTGCTCCTTCGACCGGTTTCTCCTCGTTATTTCGCACATAAAATCGAGAAAGAAATTCAAAAATATAGTCGTAAGAATGGGCACTATATGGCTTTTATCCCTTCTAAATTTAAGGAAAAGGAAGTCTTCCCAAGTGCTACCTTCGATAAAACAATTGATTTACCCTTTGAGAATTTGACCATTCCTGCGCCAGAAAAATTTGATACTATTTTGACACAATTTTATGGAGATTATATGACCCTACCACCAGAAGAAAAACGCTTCTACAGTCATGAATTTCACGCTTACAAATTGGAGGATTAGGATGCAGTATTTAGAAAAAGAAGAAATTAAAGAAATTCAACTAGCCCTGCTAGACTATATTGATGAGACTTGTAAGAAACATGATATTCCTTATTTTCTAAGTTATGGAACCATGCTTGGAGCTATCCGCCACAAAGGTATGATTCCTTGGGATGATGATATTGATATTTCTCTCTATCGTGAGGATTATGAACGTTTACTGGATATTATAGAAAAAGAAAATCACCCTCGCTACAAGGTTCTATCCTACGACACTTCTTCTTGGTACTTCCATAATTTCGCATCGATTTTGGATACTTCTACTGTTATCGAAGATCATGTTAAGTACAAGCGCCATGACACCAGTCTCTTTATCGATGTCTTCCCAATTGATCGCTTTACAGATTTGAGCATTGTCGACAAGAGCTATAAGTATGTGGCTCTTCGTCAACTGGCTTATATCAAAAAATCACGCGCAGTTCACGGTGACAGCAAGTTAAAAGATTTTCTAAGATTATGTAGCTGGTATGCCCTCCGATTTGTCAATCCTCGCTACTTTTACAAGAAAATTGATCAGCTAGTCAAAAATGCTACAACCAACTCTCCTCAATATGAAGGAGGAATCGGTATTGGTAAGGAAGGAATGAAAGAAGTCTTCCCAGTTGATACCTTTAAAGAACTCATCTTAACTGAGTTTGAAGGCCGTATGTTACCAGTTCCCAAAAAATATGACCAATTTTTAACCCAGATGTATGGCGATTATATGACACCACCATCAAAAGAAATGCAAGAATGGTATAGTCACAGTATTAAAGCTTATCGCAAAAGCTGATTAAGGACGACCATATAAACTACAAAAAGGATGGGGGAAAACTCAATTTCAGGAGAAAATGAAGTAAATATTCCTACAACAAAACGCATAATATCAAGGCTTTTCAACACCTGAATATTATGCGTTTTTAATTTTTCTTCAATCTATTACAATAGATAGAGAACTCAATTTCTTATAGGTAAAGGAATTTGAAAATAGCTACTGCCGCAATTGCTGCTGCGATCGGTGCTACTACTGGTACCCAAGAATACCACCATTTTGAATCGCCTTTGTGCTCACCAAGAACTGATTTTGGAAGGAAAGCATGAAGGAGACGTGGTCCCAAGTCACGAGCAGGGTTCAAGGCAGGTCCTGTAGGTCCACCAAGTGATGTTACCAAGGCCATAACAAGGAATCCAAGTGCCAAGTGAGCTACTGAAAGACCTGAAGCAGTATGTGGTGCTACTTGGGCTTTGATTGCTAAATCAGAAAAATCAACATTTTGACCTGCTTGACTAGCCATTTGTTTCATGTATTGAAGCACTTCAGAACCAAAGAAGTTTTTAGTCATTCCAAGGGCTGCAAAGAAAAGAACAAATGATCCAACAAACTCATTTACAAAACCATTAACAGTTGCTGCAAAATGTGATTCTTTTGTACCATTATCCAAACTTGAAATTGTTGAGAAAGTACCCAAAATGTTGTTTGGATTTTCAGTTTTCAAGTAGTATGGGCGGTGTGTTGCCACAACCAAGGCTTGACCAAAGATAGCACCCAAAACTTGTGCGATGATATAAGGTGCAACTTGAGCCCAAGGGAAAAGACCGCTAATTGCAAGTCCAAGAGTGAAGGCTGGGTTGATGTGGTTACCAGATACGTTACCAAACATCAAGGCTGGGATCATAACCCCCATACCATAACCAACAGCGATAACGATCCAGCCACTTTGGTGACCTTTCGTACCTTTAAGTTCAACGTTGGCAACTGCACCATTTCCAAGAATGATCAAAATAGCAGTTCCCAAAAATTCAGTGGCATATTTAATTGCCCATGTGAAATCCATTTGATAGATTCTCCTTAAAATTTTTTAGACAATCCTTATTCTATCAATTTTTACATCTTTTAGCAACTACTTTCCCGAAAGATTGTGACAGAAAACGGTTCCAAATCTTATAAACTAATCTTTTTTTCAAGATGTTCCCAGTTCATTATGTTATCTGTGCTAATCTGATGCTTTTATGTCAATTCCTCCTGATACATAGTATAGGGAATAAGAAGTATCTTCCCCATTCACCAATAAGAGTTTTGCTATGAAAACAAAACTCTATCCTTCTAATGAAACAATCTTAACCTGATTTATATAAAAATTCTCGTCACATTGCCATAAAACCTCAGCCATGTTTTTGTAAGAAATGGATTTATCGTGATCTGCTCTAATCGTAAGATTATAACCACTTTCATTCCTATCCATGTCAATATTTAGATTGTAAAACCCCTTCTGTTCAATGAGAATATTCAAGGTATCTATTGAAGGTTTATTGGTTACAAATCCAGTCATTCTGATATGATAATGGATATCGCTTTTCAAAAATTTGGAGCTACTTTTCTGAACAGAGACAACAATTAGACTACAAAATAAGCCTAGAAAAGCAAAACCTGCTCCAATCGCCATCCCAATACCTGCAGTTACCCAAATACCAGCTGCTGTGGTGATACCACTGATTTTTTTATCCCTCATGAAAATAATACCACCGCCAATGAAACTAATTCCACTGACAATTTGGGCCGCAACCCTAGAAGTATCATAATTAGGCGTATCCAAGAAAGCTTCTTTTGATAAAATCACCATTAAAGTTGCAGTTAAGGCAACCAAGATATGAGTCTTTCTCCCAGCCTGCTTGTGTTTAGACTTTCTTTCATAGCCAATGATAAAACCAGAAAAACAAGACAATAAAATGAGAATAATATGTCGGACTTCAATCGGTAGAGCTATCGTATCAAGCATTATTTCCCTCCTCTATCACTCATAATTTTATATTATAGTCCTAGTTAGAATTTTTTCAAGAGAATATATTAGTTGAAAATTGTCCTTTTTAAAACAAAAAACCGCAGTTATCGTCTAATAATAACTTGCAGTTTTCTGTAACTAATGGATTCTTACAATGTCTCAAACAATTCTTGCATTTGCACATCATCTGGAACTAGTTTTAAGTAAGCTTGGGCATTGACTTTGGCTTCCTCAAAGTAGCCCAATTCACGCAAGAGATAGATATAGTGTTCCAGAAACTCTGGATTGTCCTTTAAATCTCCTGCCAACTCTTGGTAAAGCTCATAGGCAGTATCCAAATCGTCCATTTCTTGATAGGAACGAGCAATCATCCACTTGGTCAAGAGATTTTCTGGCTCCTCACTTTGCAAGTCTAGAATATCCTCATAACGCTCCTGCTCCAGATAAATAGTTGCTAGACGGAGTAAGATTTCTTCCGTATCCTCAGCATCTTCTTTTGCAGTAAGGAGGTAGTTCTCTGCTCCACTAGCATCATGCAATTCATAAGAAAATTGTGAAGCAGCTAGCAAGAGGCGAGTTTCAAATGGATTTTTCTCCAACCCTTGCTTAGCGATACGCAGGGCTTCTTGAACTTGATGTTCCTTATGCAAGGCCTGACTATAACCATACTCATAGCCTTCAAAGTCAGGAGAAATGGTATCAAGCTGCTTAAAATAGAGGACAGCTTTTTGGTATTCTTCTTGATCAAAGTAAAGACTGGCCAACTCAAAAGCTGTTAGGTCATCGTATTCTAACTCCAGGGCTTTTTCTAAAAACTCTATAGCTGTTTCAAATTTCCCTAGCTGGGCATAGGCAAAGCCAATTCGTTGATAGGTAGAAATGCCCGTTTGCTCATAAATCGAGCGATTATCTAACTGGGCATAGCCTTGAATAGCCTCTTGGTAATTTTCCAACTCACTATCCAACTCTGCCAAGCCCAATATCAAGAGAGGATCCTCTGAGTAAGTCAATGCTTCTAACAATTTCTCACGCGCCACATCTGTCAAACCTTCCATCTGGTAAAGGTCTGCTTTAAGTGCCAAAGCCGACACATACCAGTCACTGTCAGCTTGGATTTCCTCTAGGTAGGTAAAGGCTTCTTCGATTTGACCATCCTCGCTAGCAATAGCTGCTAGATTTAGATTAACCTCTGGGAAATCCTCTACAATTTTCAGGTAAATTTCCTTGGCCTGAGGATAGAAACCAATCCCTTCAAGATAAGTAGCTAACTCATACAGAAGCTCACTTGGATCATTTTCTAAAGCTTTGACGAAATAGTGCTCAGCCTTGGTTAAATCTTGCTCTTCCAAAGCCTGTAACATCTGTTGACTATTGTTCACTCTTTACTTCCTCGCCCTCTAATTCATATAGACCACTGACTACCTTATACCATTCAAAAATCGCTGAAATGACAACTTTAGCGGAGGCATAAACTGGAATACCGAGCAAGACTCCCCAGATACCAAACATAGATCCTGAAGTTAACAAGACAAAGAGAACATTAATGGGATGGATGTTTAATTGACTTCCCAAAATCAATGGAGAGACAAAACGGCCTTCAATAGTTTGTTCTACGATAAAGACAATCACTACTTTCAAAAGCATGACGGGACCAGCAATCAAACCCAATACTAGGGCAGGAAGCATAGCTAGGAAACTACCAAGATAAGGAACCAGATTTAAGATACCAGCAGTAACACCAAGCGTAACCGCATAGCGTAGACCAATGATCTTGAAGAAGATGATAAACATTACCGCAACAATAATAGCCACTGTCACTTGCCCTCGAACATAGTTGGACAACTGCTGATTCACATCTGATAAAACTTGTCCAACAGGTTCTTTCAATTTCGTTGGCATGAATTGGGTCAAATAGTGACGCAGGCCTTTCCCATCACGTAAGAGATAAAAGAGCATGAAAGGAACGATAATCAAGGCAACAATCACTTGAGATGCCCCACTAATAAAGGCACTCACCCAGTTTACTGCCTGAGAAGAAACCTTGCTCGCCCAAACTGTAGCCTGACTAGAGAAGTTTGTCAAAACTTGTTCTAACTGAGGCCTGAAATCATCTGGTAAACGCTTGGTTACCAAATCATCAATAACCCGATCAGCATCTTCAAGATAGATTGGTACATTTCTTGCAAATGTTAAAACTTGACGTTGCAGATTTGGAATCGCTACTGCCAAGCCCCAAATGATAAAGATAGCGATAATCACAAAAACAGTACTGATTGCTATGACACGATTGACCTTATGCTTCTCCATCCAATCAACAATAGGATTTAATAAATAATATAGCAAACCAGATAGAATAACTGGCAGCATCACGACTGCCAAAAAGTCTAAAACAGGTGAAAATAGAAAACTAATCTTACTTAAAATAAAAAGATTCAGTCCCAATAATAAGGTTACCAAAAATACCGTAATGGCCTTGTTATCCAAAAACCACTTGAAAAACCAAGATAGGCTAAAATGTTTCTCTTTTTGTTCCATAAATACTTCCTTTCTATCGTTCTCTCATTATATCATTTTTAGGAAAAAATAACTCTTTTTTAAAGTGCTTACATGGAGACCGCAACATAAAAAATCTCCTCAAAAGAGGAGATTCGATTAGTCTTGAATATGACGGTCTAAGTTCTTCTGATAATCAGCGTTGGATTTGGCTTTTTCATCAGCGAATTTCTTGCGGAACTCATCCATTTCTTTAGTAGTGACAATCTTATCTTGGATTTTCAGATACTTGTAGCTATTTTCACTAGTCTTGTCACCTACCCAGCCACCGGCACCACTGCCAGGAACCATTTTCGTCACTAGCATTTGAGCACCATCAGAGTATACTGGAATAACAAGTGCACTATCTGACAACCAAGCTTGGGCCTTAGAATATTTGGAATAACGTTTTTGAAGGTCTGTTTTCTCACTATTTGCATCATCAATCAGTTCTTTGTATTTATCCAATCCAACTGTTTTAATAACTGGATTGTCTGTTCCTGGTGCCACACCAAGAGCACTTAGGAGACTTGGACCTGAAGTTGGATCAAATACATCTAGATAAGTCGATGGATCTGCAAAGTCTGGAGTCCAACCACTGACTGCATTAATATCCCAGTCAGTACTTGCATTGGAAGTAGCTAGAGTAGTCATACTTCCCAATTCGTCATCAGAAACTTGTTGAATATCAACAACTACATTGTCAGAGCCTAAGGCTTCCTCAATGGATTGTTTATAAGACTGAACCTGACGAATAAAATCTGGATTTGATGAAGAAATTGGCAAATCTAAATGAATTGGGAACTGTACTCCATCAGCTTGGAGAGTTTTCTTAGCAGCTTCAAACTTAGCCTTAGCCTTGTCTACATTATGAAGTGAATCTTGGGCATCATCAAGACTGACATCTTTCCAGATATTATCCAATTTATCCAATTCTGTCTTAGTAACTTGGCCAAATGTTTGATCTCCTACTTGAACAAATGTTGGAGGAGTGAAACTTGTCCGTAACTTACGAGGTCCTACTTCATCACCAAATACTTGAGAGATCCCTGCTTTACGATCTACCGCAAAAGCCAAGGCTTGACGGAAATCTTTGTTTAACAAGGCTTTCTTAGTAGAAGTTTTTTCTGCATCACTTGTTTTAGCAGTGTGATTGTAATTTACACGGTCGATATTGGTTGAGATATAAAAAACTCCTCCACGCTGTTGACCATACACAATATTATCCTTGTATTTTTCTTTTAGACGTTCATAGTTGGCAGAGTTTTTAAAGAGTGGTGCAGCTGGATAGTGTCCCTCATCAAAACCGCGTCCTAGAGAGTCTGCATCTTGACCATCAAAGAAAGATAACTTGATATCATCAATAAAGACATTTTGTTTATCCCAGTAGTTTTGGTTTTTAGTCATTTCGATAGAAGACTTAGATGTAAGACCTTTTAGGAGATAAGGCCCATTGTATAGAATGCTTGTTACATCCGTTGGTTTACCAAAGTCATCTCCTTTAGAAGCTAAAAAGTCTTCATTAACTGGTGCAAGGACTCCCATTGTTGTTTTTGAATTCCAGAAAGATTCTGGATGGTTCAAAGTATAAACAACAGTATAATCGTCAGTTGCTTTTACCCCAACACTAGAAAAATCTGTTGTTTTCCCATTTACATAGTCATCCAATCCTTTGATAGAATCCTGTACGAGATAAAGAGCCTGTGATTTCTTATCTGCTGCGTGTTTCAGACCAGTCACAAAGTCTTGAGCCTTGACTTCACCATACTCTTCCCCCTCATTGGTATACCATTTGATACCCTGACGGATTTTATAGGTATAGGTCAAACCATCTTTGGAAACAGTCCAATCTTCTGCAACTGATGGAACAAGATTCCCATATTGGTCATTTTCAAGCAAACCGTCAATAACGTTACCTGTGACCTGTTTAGTGCTGACATTTCCAGAAACTGTATAATCCAGAGTCGAAGGATCTGATGAAAATACATAGGCATAAGTAACTGGTTTATTTGCTTCTTTATTAGCATTACCAGATGAACACGATGCTAGCACTGCTGCTGATAACACTGCTACACCTGCTACTAAGAAAGCACGTTTTTTCATAGTAAAACTCCTTTAATAGTTGATAGGATTATTATAGCACTTTTTAGTAGGAAATCAATAAAAAACTAAGTCTAATTTAATATTTTATTATATTTATCCAATGTGTTATAGAGTCCCTCCAACTACAGTTTTTGTGATATAATAGTCTTATCTTTATATAGAGGTATAGTCATGAAAGAAACTGTTTATTTTGGAACTTATACACGCCGTACTTCCCAAGGGATTTACAAAGCAGACTTTGATACAGACACTGGTCAACTTGCAAATCTAGAACTTTTTGCTCCTGAACCAAGTCCAACCTATCTTGCTTTTGATCAGCACCAACATTTATACACTGTTGGTAGTCAGGATGACAAGGGAGGAATTGCAGCCTATCAAACTGACAGTACTTTATTAAATCATGTCGTTGAAGAAGGAGCTCCCCATTGTTATGTGGCTGTGGATGAAAAGCGTGATTTGGTATATGCTGCCAACTACCATAAAGGACAGGTACTTGTTTATAAACGACAGGAAGATGGTCGTCTTCTACTTAGTGATGTAGATCAACACAGCGGCCAAGGTCCACATGAAAATCAAGCTTCTCCACATGTTCACTATACAGATTTAACACCTGACCACTATCTAGTGACCTGCGACTTGGGTACTGACCAAGTAATTACTTATGATATTGATCCAGAAGGAAAATTATCTAAGCTCTATACCTATCATAGCCAGCCAGGAGCAGGCTCACGCCATATCATTTTCCATAATCACTATAAAATCGCTTATCTGATTTGTGAACTCAATAGCACTATAGAAGTTTTAATTTACGATGGTGTTGGTGAATTTGAACGCATGCAAGTCATTTCAACTCTACCAGACGGTTATGAAGGCTTTAATGGTACTGCTGCTATTCGTCTCTCTAAAGACGGTAAATACCTCTACGCTTCTAACCGTGGCCATGATTCTATCGCAGTATATACAATCCTTGCAGACGGTAGTTTAGAGTTGTTAGAAATCATTCCGACACATGGTCAGACTCCACGTGATTTTGATTTGACACCAGACCAAGAATTTGTCATTGCTGTCCATCAAGACTCTGACAATGCAACCGTTTTTAAACGTAATCCTGAAACTGGTCGTCTAGCAGAACTTTCCAACGACTTCCATGTTCCAGAAGCGGTCTGCATCAGTTTTGCACCTTAAGAAAACATAAAAAATGAACTTGATAACTCAAGTTCATTTTTTCTTATAGTCTTTTTCCGACATTAATCCGGTTAATGGCACGTTGCAGTGCAATCTTAGCACGACGTTCTTGGTCAATCAAGTTTTTATCTTGTGCTTCTTCAATTTCACGCTCTGCTCGAAGCTTGGCACGTTCTGCACGACTGATATCGATATCACGAGCACGTTCTGCAGAATCCGCAACGATTGTGATGGTATTATTGGCAATTTCAATAACGCCTCCGTTTACTGCAATCCAGTTCACGTGATCTTCATCATCAATACGCTTTACCTTTACTTCATCAACTGCTAAAACCGCAATCATATTTTCATGTCGTGGCAAGATCCCCATCTCACCATCCAGAGTTCGAACCGATACATAGCTGGCATGGTGATCATAGACGAGACCATCTGGTGTCACGATCTGGACAGTTAACTGAGCCATAGATCACCTCTTAAAATCCCATTTTTTCAGCTTTTGCAATCACATCTTCGATAGAACCTACACCACGGAAGGCATCTTCTGGCAAGTGGTCATGTTTACCATCAAGGATTTCCTTAAAGCCACGAACAGTTTCAGCAACTGGAACATAAGAACCTGGCTGACCAGTAAATTGTTCCGCAACGTTAAAGTTTTGTGACAAGAAGAACTGGATACGACGGGCACGTGCAACCAAGGTCTTTTCTTCATCAGAAAGCTCATCCATACCAAGGATAGCAATGATATCTTGCAACTCATGGTAACGTTGAAGGACACGTTTTACTTCTGCAGCAACTGCATAGTGCTCTTCTCCAACAATTTCAGGTGCCAAGGCACGTGAGCTTGAAGCAAGTGGGTCAACGGCTGGATAAATACCCAATTGTACCAACTTACGTTCCAAGTTTGTAGTAGAATCCAAGTGAGCGAAAGCTGTTGCTGGCGCTGGGTCAGTATAGTCATCCGCTGGCACATAGATAGCTTGGATAGAGGTTACAGAACCCTTCTTAGTTGATGTAATACGCTCTTGCAATTGACCCATTTCCGTAGCAAGGGTTGGTTGATAACCAACGGCTGATGGCATACGACCCAAAAGGGCAGATACTTCTGAACCAGCCTGAGTGAAACGGAAGATATTATCGATAAAGAGAAGCACGTCTTGGCCTTCTACATCACGGAAGTATTCAGCGATTGTCAAACCAGTAAGGGCAACACGCATACGTGCTCCTGGTGGCTCATTCATCTGACCAAATACCATGGCTGTTTTCTCGATAACGCCTGATTCTTTCATTTCCCAGTATAGGTCGTTCCCCTCACGAGTACGTTCCCCAACACCAGTAAATACTGAAATACCACCGTGTTCTTGGGCAATGTTGTGAATCAATTCTTGGATTAAGACGGTTTTACCAACTCCGGCACCACCGAAAAGTCCAACCTTACCACCTTTAAGGTAAGGGGCAAGAAGGTCGATAACCTTAATCCCTGTTTCAAGGATTTCAGAAGAGGTAGACAACTCATCAAAAGTTGGAGCTTTTTTATGAATTGGCTGACGCTCTGCGTCTTCTGTAAAAGGAGCTTCCAAGTCAATGGTATCTCCCAAAACGTTGAAGACACGTCCCAAAGTTTCTTTACCTACTGGTACAGAGATTGGACGACCTGTGTCCAATACTTCCATTCCACGAGTCAACCCATCTGTTGATTCCATGGCGATAGTACGGACCATACCATCTCCCAACTCCAAGGCTACTTCAAGGACGATTTTTGTTTTTCTTTCGTCATTTTTGTAGACGACAAGTGCATTGTTAATCTCAGGAAGTTTTTCCCCTGCTGCAAACAAGACGTCTACAACGGGACCGATAACCTGAGCAATTTTACCTGAACTCATCTCCTTCTCCTATTCTATATAAGATACTGTCGGTTCCTAGCTCAACTAGGTCCTAATACTCTTCGCAAATCTCTTCAAACCACGTCAGCTCTATCTGCAACCTCAAAACAGTGTTTTGAGTAGCCTGCGGCTAGCTTCCTAGTTTGCTCTTTGATTTTCATTGAGTATAAGTTCATTTTCATACGAGCTGGACTAGAGCCTATTCTAAGGCACTAGCACCCGCTACGATTTCTGTAATTTCTTGTGTAATCGCCGCCTGTCTGGCACGGTTATACTGAATTGTCAAATCATTAATGACTTTCTTAGCATTATCTGTCGCTGTTTGCATGGCTGTCATACCGGCAGCATTTTCAGCTGTCTTGGCATCGATAATAGCCCCGTAAATCATACTTTCTGCAAACTGAGGCAACAACTGCTCCAAAATTTCTTCTCGGCCTGTCTCCAATTCAAAAGTCAAGCTGTAGTCTTCATCCGCTTCATTTGGATCCAAGTCAACAATCGGAAGCATTTGTTCCACACGCATTTGACTGGTTAGCGTATTGACATGGTGGTTGTAGCAGACATAGAGTTCATCAAAAAGTTCATTTTGGTACATTTCAACAGTTTTTGAAATAATCTTACGAACTTCATCAAAGCTAGGTTGGTCTGCCAAGCCACGTAGTTCATAAAGTGGTTGAATACCACGGGCCTTAAAGAAGTCAGCTCCCATTCCACCAATACAGATCATTTCAAAACCTTTACCGTCTGGATGGTATTCTTCCTTCAACTCCATAACGGCTTTCAGAATAGAAGAATTATACCCTCCAACCAAACCGCGATCTGAAGTAATGACGATATAGCCTGTCTTCTTCACGGGACGGCTAATCAACATCGGATTGGTTGAACCACCAGAACCATTACCATGAAGGATATCTGTCAAAAGTTTACGCACTTTCTGAGCATAAACTTGGAAGTTGCGAGCAGCTTCTTCAGAGCGACCAAGCTTAGCAGCTGAGACCATTTGCATGGCATTAGTGATTTGACTCGTATTTTTTGTTGAGGCGATTTTTGTTTTAATATCATTTAGAGATACTGCCATCTGACACCTCTATTCTTATTGGAAGCTGGTTTGATTGAGAAACTCTGTAATCGCAGCATCCAAGACTGCTTCTTCTGGCAAGTCTTTTGTATCACGAATGGTTTCCAAAATCTCTGGATGTTGAGCATCAAAGAAGGCATGGAACTCTTCCTCGAAACGAACAATATCATCTACTGGAACAGTATCCAAGAAACCATGTGTCAAAGCATAGAGAATGGTTACTTGTTTCTCAACAGGCAATGGTTTGTGAACAGGTTGTTTCAAGACTTCAACTGTACGACGTCCACGGTTCAACTTAGCCTGTGTTGCTGCATCCAAGTCAGAACCAAACTTAGTGAAGGCTTCCAACTCACGGTATGAAGCAAGGTCGATACGAAGTGTACCAGCAACCTTTTTCATGGCTTTGATTTGTGCAGAACCACCTACACGTGATACAGATGAACCCGCATCGATGGCTGGACGAATACCTGCATTGAAGAGACCATCGCCAAGGAAGATTTGTCCGTCAGTGATAGAAATCACGTTGGTTGCGATATAGGCAGAGATATCTCCTGCTTGTGTCTCGATAAATGGTAGGGCTGTAATTGATCCACCACCAAGTTCATCAGAAACTTTAGCTGAGCGCTCAAGCAAACGGCTGTGAAGATAGAAAACATCCCCTGGGAAGGCTTCACGACCTGGAGGACGACGAAGCAAGAGAGACAGTTCACGATAAGCTACCGCTTGTTTTGAAAGATCATCATAAACAATCAAAACATGTTTCCCTTGGTACATAAATTCTTCTGCCATGGCAACCCCAGCATAAGGAGCTAGGAAAAGTAATGGAGATGGTTGTGAAGCAGAGGCTGTCACAACGATTGTGTAGTCCAAGGCACCGTACTGACGTAGTGTTTCTACTTGCGTACGAACTGTTGATTCTTTTTGTCCAATCGCAACATAGATACAGATCATATCTTGACCTTTTTGGTTCAAGATTGTATCAATCGCAATGGTTGTTTTCCCTGTCTGACGGTCACCGATAATCAACTCACGTTGACCACGACCAATCGGTACAAGGGCGTCAATAGCTTTCAAACCAGTTTGCAATGGTTCTGATACAGACTTACGTTGCATAACACCAGGAGCTGGTGCTTCTACTGGACGAGTTTTATCAGTGTGGATTTCTCCAAGACCGTCAACCGGACGACCAAGCGGATCCACAACACGACCAATCAGACTTTCACCTACTGGGACTTCCATGATTTTACCTGTACGGCGGATTGTATCGCCTTCACGGATATCTGTAAAGTCACCCAGGATGATAATTCCGACGTCTGTTGACTCCAAGTTTTGAGCCATACCATAAGAGCCGTTTTCAAAAATCAACAACTCTCCACTCATGGCATTTTCAAGGCCATGAGCACGCGCGATACCATCCCCGATATAGGTTACAACACCTGTTTCAGTCACATCAAAATTGGGTTTGAAATTTTCAATTTGTTGCTTAATTAAAGCGCTGATTTCTTGTGCGTTAATTGCCAAAAGAACACCACTTTCTATTTCAAATTTTCTTTAACAACTTTAAGTTGTTGTTTAATACTCACATCAATTGTCTTGTGATTGGCAAAAATGACAAAACCACCAATGAGACTTTCATCGATTTGTTCTTTTACACTCCTTACTTTAAGAGACATTTTTTTCTCAATCAAAGGGAGCAAACGACTCTTTTGTTCATCTGTTAGAGGATGAGCAGAAGTAATCGTCACTTCAAATCGATTTGTTTCTTTTTCAAGTCGGTTCAAGCAATCTACAAGCACATCATAAAAAAGATTTGCTCTGTGATTGTAGATAAGAACCTGGATAAAGTTTTGCAATAAAGGTGACACAGAGTCTTGGAAGAAAGCAATTGTTTTTTCCTTATCAGACTCGTCTACTGCCACTTTTTTTAAAAAAGAAGGTAAACCTGTTTCTTCAGCAACTTGCTTGATTTGAGTCAAGTCTGAAAAGATACGGTCTTCTTCTCCTTTTTCAAGTACCAATTGGACAAAAGGCATGCTGTATTTTTCAATTACCTTTACTGTTTTCTTGTCCATTAAGCTTCTCCTAGCTGATCGATATACTGATCAATGAGTTCTTTATGGGCATGACCGTCAAGGTTTTGTGAGATGATTTTACCAGCTAAGCTGATTGTCAAATCTGCTACCTCACCCTTAACGCTTTGTAAAGCTTCAGCTTTGTTTTGAGCAATTTCTTGGTTTGCTTTTTCTTTTAAGCGTCCTGCTTCTAGTTTAGCATCTGCTAAAATACTAGCCTTACTTTTCTCAGCTGTTTCTTTCGCATTCTCAATGATTGTCTTAGCTTCTTTACGGCTACCAGCCAATTCATCTTCGCGTTTCTGAGCCAATACTTCTGCTTTTTGACGTGCTTGTTCAGCTCCGTCAATATCTGCTGCAATTTTTTCTGCTCTTTGTTCGAAAATGCTAGTCAAATTTGACCAAGCGTATTTCTTAACCAAGACTAGCAAGAGAATAAAGGAACCAGCGATTAGTATAAAATCACCAAGCAATTCACCTACTGTTACATTCATAAACTACTCCTTTCTATTCTTCATCATTAATTTTATTTCCTAAGTACATCGAAGACAACAATGTAAATACATATGCTTGTACACAAGAAATAAAAACAGAAAATGCAGTCCAGATTAGATTTGTTCCAAAAGCAATAGGATACCAATAGAAGGCCTGATGAGAAAGTAGGACTAACATACTTGCCATCACTTCCCCTGCAAAGATATTACCAAAGACCCGCAATGCAAGTGAAAGGAGATTGGTAACTTCTTCCAAGAGATTCATTGGTGTCATAAAACCTGGTGTTACAAATGCTTTTAAATACTTTTTGATTCCACGACGACGAATTCCTTCTACGTGAGTCATTAAGATAATTGTAAAAGACAAGACCAAGTCAAATGACAAATTTGCTGTTGGTGAGGTCCAAAGATTTACACCATCTGTAGTCTGAATTCTAGCCATTAAGCCAATATTATTTGCAATGGCCATAAATAGGAATAAACAGAAATAAAAGAGAGAATAATCCTTTATCATTGGACCAAGGTTTGATTTTGTAAATCCAACAACAAAATCAAATAAATACTCTAATACATTTTGTTTTCCTGTGGGTCTCAAAGTCATATTTCGAGTTGCCCAATAAATAAAGCCAAAAATAAGTGCTACAGTCAACAAAGTCAAAACTACTATGGTTAAATTAAAGGTAACAGGACCAATATTGATGGTTGGATTAATACTTTCTTCCATCTAAAATCCTCCCTTTTTCAATTTATACTTCTTTTATTTGATGATAAATGAAAAGACAAGAGTAACGAAGAAAGTACCTTCAATAAAGGCAACCCCTAGGATCATCAAACTACGTAGTTCTGAGATGATATCTGGTTGGCGAGCAACTGATTTCAACAAACCGTTCATCAACATACCTTCACCAAGAGATACACCCATACAGGCAAGACATAGACCGAAAAATGTTAAATTCATGACGAATTCTCCTTTTAATTAAAATTTACTTACTTAGTTTAGTCCTAAAAATTGGATTTGTCAACTTTTTACTAACATTGAAAGCGTTTAATGAAAATTATTTACAATTTTACTATTTTTAAGTCTATTATATAGAAAATTTTGGAAAAAACTTGTAATAAATCCGTCTATTATCTAGGTCTTTCTGAAAAATAATGAAAAAATCCGAGATGAAATCTCGGATGGAAATTAATATATTTTTTTAACCTAATGTTCTTTTAGTAAATAGGATTAAAGGGAAAGCAACTAGAAAGCTTTCGTCCCCTACATATTTATTAAGCACGAACTGTGACGCTGGTTCCATCTTCCTTATAAAGATTGATGAGACCTTCTTTGAGAGCTCGAACCATATCTCCAGCTTGAACAGGTTGTGGAACCTTGATAGTCAATAGTTCCATTGGATTTGGAGCGCGATCGATCTTATTTCCTTTAGCATCATGCAAATCTTCGATATAAGTCTCAAAATGACGGAAACCTGGGCCATAAAACTCAACTTGGTCCCCTTCGTTAATGACGTTCCGTTGGCGAATGGTTGCTGTTTGTGTCGCATCATCGTAAGAAACCACTTCAGCGACAAACTTATACTCAGGAATTTTACGACGAGCACCAAACAACTGCTCATTTTCAGATGGTGTACCATAGTAGAAACCTGTTGCTAATTCACGTTGGGCAACCTTCCACATTTCATCAATCAAGTCCTGCTTGATAGCTTCAAACTTCTCTGGACTTTCTAGATAAGCATCAACAGCTGCCTTGTAGCAGTTTGTTACTGTTGATACGTAGTGAATAGACTTCATACGTCCTTCAATCTTGAGACTGTCCACACCGTTTTCAATCATATCTGGGATATGGTCAATCATGGACATATCAACGGCTGACATTGAAAATTCTTCAGGAATTTCACCTTTAAGACTCTTACGTTCCTTCCCAAATGGCATATCGTAAAGGTCGTACTTCCAACGACAAGACTGAGAGCAACCACCACGGTTAGCATCACGCATACTCATGTGGTTTGAAAGAGTACAACGACCAGAGTAAGAAATACACATGGCTCCATGAACAAAGGCTTCAATCTCAACATCTGTACGTTTGCGGATTTCAGCTAATTCTTCCATCGAAACTTCACGCGCCAAAACCACACGAGTCAAGCCCAGTTCTTTCCAGAACTCAAGAGTTTCATAGTTAGTCGCACTTGCTTGAGTAGAAAGGTGGATTTCAAGACCAGGCGCTTCAGTCGCTGCAATCATAATCAAGGCTGGGTCAGATACGATAACTGCTGCAATTCCGATATCACGTAGTTTACGGAACCACTCACCAGCACCAGCTTCATTTCCTTCGTGCATAACCATATTGGCAGCTACATAGACTTTGGCACCATACTTGGCAGCAAACTGGACACCTTCTTCCATCTGTTCAAAGGTAAAGTTACCTGCACGGCTACGAAGACCATAGGCCTGACCACCGATAAAGACAGCATCCGCTCCATATTGAACAGCTACTTTTAGCTTCTCTAAAGTCCCTGCAGGCGATAAAACCTCAGGACGTTTTAATATTTTTGTCATGTTTTCTCCTATTTGCAATATAAAAGTTTGACGTTTTTCCTTCTCATTTTATAGTAAATAAGGGATAAAATCAAGCCTAGACAGATTGTTTTGACAATTCTAATCTTTTAATACTCTTCGAAAATCTCTTCAAACCACATCAGCTTCCATCTGCAACCTCAAAACACTGTTTTGAGCAACCTGCGGCTAGCTTCCTAGTTTGCTTTTTGATTTTCATTGAGTATAAGCTTTGTATAATAATTGTTAAACTATCGAATATAAACCAATTTTAACAAGTAGCCAAAAAGTCTAGAAAAGTAAAAACCAGTATCCAATGATACTGGCTCATTAAACTACATAAATTAGTCCTTAGATGACTATTCCCATTCAACTGTTGCAGGTGGTTTACTTGTAATATCGTAGACGATACGGTTAACATGATCCACTTCGTTTACGATACGTACTGAGATTTTTTGAAGCACTTCCCACGGAATTTTGGCAAAGTCAGCTGTCATACCATCAATAGAGGTGATAGCACGGATTGCAATAGTGTAGTCGTACGTACGACCGTCACCCATAACCCCAACTGAACGAACGCCTGTGTTAACAGTGAAGTATTGCCAGATATCACGGTCAAGTCCAGCTTTGGCAATTTCTTCACGTAGGATAGCGTCTGATTCGCGAACTGTTTCAAGTTTTTCTTCAGTAATTTCTCCCATGACACGGATCGCAAGTCCTGGTCCTGGGAATGGTTGGCGCCATACGATGTGGTCTGGCATACCAAGCTCTGTACCTAGGGCACGAACTTCGTCCTTATAAAGAGTGTTGAGTGGTTCGATCAATTCAAACTGCATGTCTTCTGGAAGACCACCCACGTTGTGGTGTGACTTAATAGTTTGAGCTGTATCTGTACCAGACTCGATAACATCTGTGTATAAGGTACCTTGAGCAAGGAATTTCACATCTTTGAGCTTGCTTGCTTCGTCATCGAAGACATAGACAAACTCGTTACCGATGATTTTACGTTTTTGTTCAGGATCAGAAACGCCAGCAAGTTTGTCCAGGAAACGTTTAGCAGCGTCTGCTTTGACGATATTCAAACCAAACTTACCACCAAGCATGTCCATAACTTGGTCCGCTTCTCCTTTACGAAGAAGACCGTGGTCTACGAATATACAGATCAATTGATCGCCAATCGCTTTTTGGAGAAGAACCCCAACGACAGATGAGTCAACCCCACCTGAAAGGCCAAGAAGGACACGTTTATCACCAACAGTTTCACGAATTTTTTGGATCTGCATATCGATGAAGTTATCCATTGACCAGTCGCCTTTAGCCTTACAGATGTTAAGGGCAAAGTTACGAAGGATATCATTCCCGTATACAGAATGACGAACTTCTGGGTGGAATTGGATACCGTAAATGTGTTTATCTGGGTTTTCAATGGCTGCGTATGGACAGTCAGCTGATGTACCTGTACGAACAAAGTCAGCAGGAATCTCGGTAACTGCATCGCCGTGGCTCATCAATACAGTTTGTTCATCAGGTGTTGATTCAAAAAGAGCTGATGGTGTGTGAGTTAGGGTTGATTGACCGTATTCACGATTTCCAGCGTCACCTGCAGGGACAACTTTTCCTCCAAGTTTATGGGTCAATAACTGCATACCGTAACAAATTCCCAAAATTGGAATTCCAAGTTCGAATATTTCTGGGTCAATATCGAATGAACCATCTTCGTATACAGAATTTGGACCACCTGAAAGGATGATTCCTACAGGATTGATTTCACGAACTTCAGCAGCTGAAATTTTATGGCTTTTTAGTTCTGAAAACACACCAATCTCACGGATACGGCGTGAAATCAGCTGGTTGTACTGGCTACCATAGTCCAATACGATGATTTTTTCTACATCTTGCAAATCAGTTGATATGTTGCTCATCTTTTTCCTTTCTCAAAAGAAATATCTTTTTCCAATATTCTATCACAAATAAGGGCGAATTACCAACTAATACTCAATGAAAATCAAAGAGCAAACTAGGAAGCTAGCCGCAGGCTGTACTTGAGTACGGTAAGGCGACGCTGACGTAGTTTGAATTTGATTTTCGAAGAGTATAAACAAGGCGAAGATTGACTTTTTCTAGTTTATTGAGGTACAATAGAGAAAAGATAGAAATGAAGTGAAAAATATGCTACCTGCTTATATGAAAATCCATGATCAGATTAAAAAGGATATTGACGAACATCGTTGGGCTATTGGGGAGAGGCTCCCTAGTGAACGAGACTTAGCAGAGCAGTTTGCTGTCAGTCGCATGACCCTCCGCCAAGCTATTTCCCTCTTGGTCGAAGAAGGAGTTTTAGAGCGCCGTGTAGGAAGTGGCACCTTTGTATCCAGTACACGTGTACAAGAAAAGATGAGAGGGACAACCAGTTTTACTGAAATTGTTAAGTCCCAAGGTAAAGTACCCTCTAGCCAACTCATTTCCTACAGAAAAACCATTCCCAATGAACAGGAAGTTGCCAAGCTAGGAATTTCTCCTACCGAAAATATTATCCGAATGGAACGGGTCCGTTATGCCGACCAAGTCCCTCTGGTTTATGAAGTTGCTTCTATTCCTGAAAAATTCATTAAGGACTTTAAAAAAGAAGAAATCACTAGTCATTTCTTCCAGACTCTACAAAAACACGGCTATCGTATCGGCAAATCACAGCAGACTATCTATGCTCGTCTCGCTAAAGAAAAAATTGCCCACTATTTGGAAGTTGAAAAAGGACATGCTATTCTTGGTTTGACCCAGGTTTCCTACCTAGAAGATGGGACAGCTTTTGAATACGTAAAAAGTCAATATGTAGGCGAACGTTTTGAATTTTATCTTGAAAACAATTAATACTCTTCGAAAATCAAATTCAAACCGCGTCAACGTCGCCTTGCCGTACTCAAGTACAGCCTGCGGCTAGTTTCCTAGTTTGCTCTTTGATTTTCATTGAGTATAAAATACTATGCAAAAACTCTCTGTCACGGACAAAGAGTCTTTTTATTTTTCTAAGAGTAAATCTTTCAACGAAATCAAAGTTACAGCAAACAATATCATTGCCATACCAAGAAAATCAATGGGATAAAATTGTTCATTCATGATTAAGAAGGCAAAGAAAACAGCCGAAATTGGCTCAATTGAAGCCAACAAACTTGACTTGACCGGCCCAATCAGACTGGCTCCTTTAAGGAAAGCTGTATAGGCAAAGACAGTACCGATAAGAATAATACCCGCAAAAGCAAGGAGAAAATCAAGACTAGTTGGGATAGCAGTCTGTAGAACTCCTGTAAAAGGAAGGGCGACCAAACCTGCTATGACCATTCCCACACCAATGACCAAACTGCTCCCCCACTTCTTAATCAAGGCTATGGGCAAAATGATATAAAGTGCGTAAGTCAGAGCAGAAAAGAGACCCCAGAACAGACCCGCAGGTGTCATGGATAACTGATCTAACTGCCCATGAGTTGCAATCAGGAAGGTCCCTCCAATGGCTAATATGATGGAAATAATCTCTCCCAGTGTCGGTGCCACCTTATCTTTGATACAGCTATAAATCAAAATCCCGACAGGACAAACATACTGAAGTACAGTCGCGGTACCTGCATTGGTTTCCTGAATAGCAGTAAGATAAGCGAATTGGTTGAGAAAAAGTCCAATCAGAGCAAAAATAAGAAGAGACAGTAAACTCTTTCTATCCTTTAAAAAGGCCAGCATTTTATCCTTTGCAGTGGCATAAGCCAAGAGCATGAGAATTCCACCAGCGATTAAAAGACGCAAGTTGGTCAAAACCAGAGCCGAAATTCCGTGTGCCATCAGGTATTGGCCACTCGTTCCGGACAAGCCCCAAGCAATACCAGCCACAACTGTTAATAGAGTTCCTTTTAAACTATTTGACATGTCTCTCCTTACTCTTCTTTACGAATCAAGTCCATCACTTGGTTGCGGTCTAAAATCCATTGAGCACGCTCATCCTTTTCATAGGTACGATTCGATAGGAAAATAGCCACTTCTTGCTTCTGACGATTCCACATGATAAAGGTACCTGTATAGCCCGTATGGTCTAGCCAATCTCCTTCCAAATTCCATGCCAAAGAACGTTCCTTGTCATCCAAAGGAGAAAAATTTTGACTCAAATTTCTTGCAAAATCATCTGCTAAATAGTGTTCTAAAAAGATTTGTAAATCCTTTACAGTCGAAAATAAACCAGCACTACCTGCATGTCTGCCCAGGAGTCGAGCCTTGGGATCATGTACCATGCCAGCCTCTACACCTCTAACTGTTGGAACAGCAAGCTCAATAGGACCAAACTGAGTTTTCTTCATTCCCCAAGGTTTCCAGACTTGTTCTTGTAAAATCACATCCAAGTCTTGATTAAAGATTCTTTCCAAAATAAAGCCTAAAAGCAAAAAATGGACATCTGAATAAAGAAAGGCTGGCTGACTTCGTCTGTTGAGATGAAACATCGCTTCCTTTAATTCTGAGGCAGTTAAAAGATCACGATTGGGAATAAACGGATCAAGATTTGTAGCATGGGTTAAGAGCTGGCGAATAGTGATGTCTGGATAATCGCTCTCAGGTAAAAAATCGGTTACGGGTCTGTCAATATCTAATTGACCTTTTTCCCACAAAAAGGTAAAAACTGTCCCAACCCCAACAACCTTGCTGACACTAGCTAGGTCATAAACTAATCCTGCCTCAGTCTGCAAGCCATGCTCTGAGTCACTCAAGCCTAAATAGACCTCCGTCCATTGATTGTCCTTAAAATACGCAAAAGAGGCTCCGGGATAAATCCCTGCCTCGATTTGTTCTTCTATTTTTTTAATAATCTTGGTCCACTTCATACTTCTTCAAACCACAATTCAACATTATTTCTATCTTTACCAAGGAAGAATTTTTCAGACTTAGGAATAAAATATTCTGTAGACTCAAACTTCTGGCGAAGACTGGCTATGTCTAATTCATTGACCAAGAACTTAAGCATAGATAAGTCCCAAGTAACCGTATTGTCCACAGTCAAATCCTGCCCCTGAGCTGGGATAAAATCAAGTGATGCCCCCATTTCAGATGATTCCAAGAAACTTTCGATATCAGTTGGGAGATGTAATTCCATAGAAATCTCAAATTTACTCAAAGAAATTGATTCCAAATCTGTTTGAAATTCTGGCTTTTCTCCTACTTCTACTAGACTTGCTCTGTCATCTTCCGCATGAATCAAAATCAAATCATCTTCGGGTGAAAAAATCTCAAAAGCGTAGCCATTTTGACCTTTATATAATCGATGAATCGAATCTGTTTTAGATAAGAGTCCTTCGATTTCTAAGGGATTTTCCACCTTGACAATCAATCTAGCTAGTTTTTTTCTTCCCTCTACCTTACGAGTGCGCATACTTGGAGCTTCTTCTAAAACCAGCTTTTCTAAACCTGTTTGATCACCTAGTGACAGAAAGGCTGATTCTTCTAATAAGGCCTTCATGCCAAGGGTTCCTATATAAAATGTTTCATTTATTTTTCTATTATTAACTTTTAAAGTAGGAATAATCCGTACAATCTGATTTACATTCATAAATTCCTCCAACTCTTTTATTTTAAAGGATTTTAGAATTTTTTACAAGAAATTATGCTCAGATTTACCAATTTTCACCCCATTAAAAATTTTTCTTCAAAAGGCTGACCTAAAACTCCATTTTTAGGGAAACATACAAAAGTCAAAAAATAGATAGGATAAACTGGAATGCTAATCAATGGATTGATAAGAAATAATTGACTGTCTTTGTTGATTTTTGATTACGGAGGAATATTAGAAATAAAAAGAACCAGCTCTTAGAACTGATTCCTTTTACAAGTGAAAAATTAGTTATTTTCAACTTTTTCATCGTATTTTGGTCTTAGTGTTGTACCTGAGTTAACAATGGTACGTTTTTGAACAAGAGGAAGGTCTGTGCGATTATAAACTGTACGCCATGGTTCCCAAACAAGACCTGTTTTTTCTTGAATCTTCACGCGAATATTGCGCACATTTCCTCTAAATTGAAGTTCAGTTTGGAAACCAGCTGTTCTGTTTTTACCATTATCTTCCCATTGACGTGAGCGAATGCTTTCAACTCCATCCTTATCATAAGTTACTTCATCCCAGTAAACATAGTAGCGAGCAATGTAAGCTCCCTTATGATGTAAATTGAGGTAACCATTTTTATATGAAGTCACTTTAGTTTCAATGTAGTCTGTATTGCTTTGAATTGTGGCTACTTGATTATCTTTCAAGAATGCAGTCTTATAAGAAATTGGAACAGCAGGGTTTTGCGTACTGAAAGTAGCTCCTTCTTGAATCAATTTCTTCAAATCTTCTACTGTACCTGTCACAACACGTGCAGCGCCATCAGCATTTCCACCTACGATGGAAACTGTTACAGTTGTATTCTTCAAAACACGTGCCCATTCAGATTCTGGTTTAATAGGCACACCTTTGATGACAGCATTGATTGCTGCTTTCAACTCTGTACTCTTGCTTGTTGTTTCAAACTTAACATACATTTGACGTCCGTATGAAACGCTGGATACATATACAGGAGGTGTTGTTGCATCAATTCCACGTGCTTTCAATTGATCAACCGTTATTCCTGAGGCAAATACATCTGATGGATTTTTTGGAGCATCAAAGTTAGCAGTAAAGTAAACTTGTTTAAAATCAACTACCTCAACTTGTTTTTCACCTTTGTGAACTGCATCAAAATCAATTTTTAAGTTAACTCCTACTTTTTCAAAGTCACTTCCGAATTTTGCTTTTAATTGATTCATGCTATAAGCAGAAGTTGATTCGTATTGCATGCGTGCTGGAGCAGGATTCTTACCAGCATATTTTTCATGCCAACGATTTAACAGGGTATTTACACCTTCCTGCATACCACTTGCAGTTGGATTAGCATCTACATAGCTATCTCCGCCTACCATTCCTGGTAAATCAACACTGATGCTACCTTTGCTACGATCTAAACTAATTTGTTGTGGTTTGTTTTCTAGAAGGTCTTGATTTGCTTTAAATAAAGCACCTAAGAAGATATCTCCGTTACCATTAATGGCAACATCTGCAGAACCATTAGAAAGGTTTTTCTTCACTTTTTCCACAACCACAAATTCATTTCCTTGTTGTTTTGTGCTTGTATTAGTGTAATTTTCTAACGCTTCTCCTTTTCTAGTCAAAATGTTTAATTTATCATAATTTAAACCAAATAAATAGTTATTTAGCTCTGCAGTATAATCTTTTTTATCTTTATTTTCTGTTTTAACTTTGTTTTCTGTTTTCTTATCTGCTACTACTTTTTCTTCTTTTACAGCACGATATACTTCAACTTCTGCCAAACTAAGAGGAGTTTTAGATTTATTTAATTCAATTTTTACATATCGTGCATTAACTCCTGAGAATTGAACATCAACTTTTGGTTGATTATTTAGGGTATCAACATGTTGACGAGTTACTTCCTTACCATCTTTATCTAACAAAATAACATCAAAATTAGATAAACGATCTCCTACATTACTGTCTCCACGATTGTAAATACGAACAGTTCCCACACCTTCTTCTTTTGCTAGATCAACTTTCCACCAAGCATGATCTTCAAAATTTGTATGAGTAACTGAGTGATGTCTGTAAACATTATCTAGATTACCGTCAACCGCTCTAGAAGCATCTGCATCATAATAAGTCGAACTCTGACTTGCAGACTTATGAGCAGCAATATTTTCACCAGCAACTTCAGCAACGCTTGGTTCTGTTGCTTTTACTACATTTGTTTGAAATACAAGGCCAGAACCTAGCAAAAATGTTGCAATGGCAACACCACATACTCCAACGCTACGTTTACGAATAGAATAACGAAATCCTTTATCTTGTTTATTTTGAGACATAAAAAACTCCTATATATGTTTGTACGAATTATTTCTTGAACGCGCTTTCTTGAAACAATAAGAGTATAACATAAAAATATTATAGATGCAATCGTTTTCTTAAAAAAATATTATTTTTTTATTAACCTAGATTGAATAACTGAACATATGTTAATATTTTTACATTCAAATAAAGAGTGGTCTATACCACTAAAAACAAGAAAACGACCAGGCTTAAGTCCCTATAAGTTGGGAATCAGCACTGTTCGTTTTTGTATATATAGTCAAATTCAATTCTTAAATATATAGCTCAACAAATTTCTCAATGCAAAGCTTTTCATTGTTTTTTATCATCTCTTAGATTCAAATTCTTTATAAGTTTCCTGAAGATAAGCATCAAAAACTTCTTCATCTGAAATCGTGTCAGAAATGAAGCTTCCGTTGCTGGTTCGTTCTGACAAATTCAAATCTTGTAATCGACTTTCATAGATCGTTCCTTTATTAGATTGGATAAGCAAAGTTTGATCGTTCCCGTCCACTTCCGTACTGAAGAGATCACCAACAAATCCTTGCTCTGCAACTGCTCCTGCCAAGAAGACACGGTGCGGTTTGTTTTTTAGCTCACGCAAGACTTGTAGTCCTCGTTTAGCACGGCTGGTTGCCGGAATTTCGTCAATAGAAACACGTTTCAAGCTTCCACGTTGGGTCAAGAGGTAGAAAGATGAGGTATTGCAAATAAAGGCAGATTGGAGGACGTCATCTTCTTTCAGATTCATAGCCTTGACACCTGCTGCCTTGGCACCAACAACAGGAACCTCCTCGATATTGAAACGCAGAGCATAACCGTTTCGACTAATCAAGAGAACATCATCCAGTTTAATCTGAGCTACTGCTACAATCTGGTCTGTCTCGTCTTTGAGTTTAGCATACTTGACTGATTTAGATTTATAGGTCCGCCATGGAGTGAATTCTTTACGTTCTACGCGTTTGATTTGACCAAGACGAGTTGCAGCAAAGTAAGTTGTCGCATCATCAAACTGATCTACTACTTCAACATAAAGGATTTCTTCGTTAGTTTCAAAGTTGGTAATGGTTTGGCTCAGATGCTCTCCGATATCCTTCCAGCGAATATCTGCCAACTCATGGATTGGTCGATAGATGACATTTCCAAGACTTGTGAACATCAAAAGATGCTGTGTTGTCTTGACAGCTTGTACAAAGATCAAACGGTCATCATCACGTTTGCCAATTTCTTCCAGCGTTGAAGCTGCAAAAGAACGTGGACTGGTACGCTTGATATAACCTGCCTTGGTCACGCTGACATAGGTATCTTCCTCAGCAATCAGACTAGCTGTATCAATCTCAATTGCTTTCGCAGTGTCTTCTAAAGCACTCAAACGTGGAGTCGCAAATTTCTTCTTGACCTCACGAAGCTCTTTCTTCATGAGATTGTACATGGTCCGTTCATCACCGATAATCGCCGCAAGCATGGCAATCTTTTCACGAAGTTCTGCTTCTTCTTCCTGCAAGACAACTACGTCTGTATTGGTCAAACGGTACAGTTGCAAGGTAACGATGGCCTCAGCCTGCTCTTCTGTAAAATCATAGCTGACCTTAAGGTTTTCCTTGGCGTCCGCCTTATTCTCAGAAGCACGGATAAGAGCAATGACTTCGTCCAAAATCGAAATCACGCGAATCAAACCTTCGACAATATGGAGACGTTTCTCAGCCTTTTCCTTGTCAAAGCGTGAACGCGCCAAAATCACTTCACGACGGTGGGCGATGTAGCTAGACAAGATTGGGACAATACCGACCTGACGAGGTGTGAAATTGTCAATCGCCACCATGTTAAAGTTGTAGTTGATTTGTAGGTCGGTGTATTTGAAGAGATAATTGAGAACAAGCTCCGTATTGGCATCTTTTTTGAGCTCAATAGCAATTCGAAGACCATCACGGTCCGACTCATCACGAACTTCAGCAATACCAGCCACCTTGTTATTGACACGAACATCATCGATTTTCTTGACCAGATTGGCCTTGTTGATTTCATAAGGAATCTCAGTGATAACGATTTGTTCCTTACCACCTTTTAGCTTTTCAATCTCAGTCTTGGAACGAACAACCACGCGCCCTTTTCCAGTTTCGTAGGCCTTCTTGATTTCATCACGACCTTGGATGATAGCCCCTGTAGGGAAGTCTGGCCCAGGTAAGAATTCCATGAGTTTGTCCACCTTGGCCGTTGGATGGTCAATCATGTAAACCGCCGCATCAATAACCTCAGCCAAATTATGGGGAGGAATGTCTGTAGCATAACCAGCCGAAATCCCAGTAGATCCATTTACCAAGAGATTTGGAAAGGCTGCTGGCAAGACAGTTGGTTCTTTCTCCGTATCATCAAAGTTCCAGGCAAAAGGAACTGTCTTTTTCTCGATATCTTGAAGGAGATAACCTGCAATCTCAGACAAACGTGCCTCAGTATAACGCATCGCCGCAGGTGGATCCCCGTCCATAGAACCGTTATTACCGTGCATTTCGACTAGAATCTCACGATTTTTCCAGTCCTGTGACATACGAACCATGGCATCATAGATAGAACTGTCACCGTGTGGGTGAAAATTCCCCATGATGTTACCGACAGACTTGGCCGACTTACGGTAACTCTTGTCAAAGGTATTGCCATCCTTATTCATCGAATAAAGAATACGGCGCTGAACCGGCTTCAAGCCATCACGAATATCTGGCAAGGCCCGGTCTTGAATAATGTACTTGGAATAGCGACCAAAGCGCTCTCCCATGATGTCCTCCAGGGACATATTTTGAATGTTACTCATATAGGATACAGAGCCCTTAAAATACAAAGTGAAAATAGAAAATTCTTGAAGTAAGCAAGCTCACAAGAGAATTTATCTTTTTCACCTAGCATTTAGGGCGTGTTCAACTCCTTTCAAAGAATGTAGAGTAGGTTTTTACAGAAAAGGTGTTCGGTTAAGATATAAAGGGACGATTTGGCTTGCCAAAAATGTCTGTAGAAAAATAGAAAATCGATGTAGGGCTCGATGAAGTCAAGACGATTTGACTTTTTCCGAAAAAATTAGTCCCGTGTTCAGTTACTACAAATAACCAAATGACCCTTTCTGTAGTTTAATGTGTTTAAAATGTGTTGCTTCAGTTAATAAGAAATTTCACATAGCATTCAGGGCGTGTTCAACTCCTTTCGAAGAATGTAGAGTAAATACTATGGAAAAAGAAAAAATATAGAGTAAGTGAATTTCATCCAATTCCTGTATCGTCGTTTCCACTTGAAAAGTCTACTCCACAAATCCTCGTTTATACTTGATATGGCTGGCGATATTACTATCTACATCTTTCTTATCCCAAAGTTGAAGTTCCCATGGGTAATAAAAATTACTTTTATTTTTAAAATAGATATGAATACCGACATAGCCATCTTTATCACGTAAATACCAGTTTTTTAGTCCGTAAATCTCTTGCCAATCATCTAATTTATCCATGACTTGAGCTATCTCTTTGGAACTTAAAATCATACGAGCACCAAAAACATCATTAAGAATTGAATTAACTGGATAGCCCTCTTGACGCTCTGAAAAACGTGTAATTTTATCTAAAATAGACTCAGAAGTTTTGACACGATAAACATAGGCAATATCTTGGACATCCGCTTTCATCAGATAGTCATTAATTGACTCATGTAAATTCAGACGGTAGGCCAAAATCGCTTTCGTCGGAACTTTTGAAAAGGTATGCTTGAGATTGATTTTTTCCACCTTACCCGTTTCAAAATAATCTTTAGAATATTCTTGATGAATACGATTAATCTCTGTAATGAGGCGTTCCACTTTTTCAATCATGAGTCTTCTCCTCTCGCTTTTTCATTTTTCTAGTTATTCCCAAACTTCTTCATTCTTTCCTCAGCATACTCAATCATCTTCTCAGCCACTTCTTTATCGTAGTCAAATCCCAGCTTTTGAGCAAGTCTTTGAGCTTCTCTATGGAAAAGTTGCATCGTAGCCAATAAAGACTGGCTGAGTTTCTCTATACTTGAAAAATCAAGCAGATTTGAGAATTCTTTCTCTTTCTCAGCAGGCAAATACTGAAAGAGGTACTTGTAGTTCTTGCCGATATCGACTTTCCCCCTAGCACTTGCAACCTGCCAAGCCAAAATTTTCAAGAATTCTTGTTGACAAATGCCGTAGAGATGATCAATAGCATAGATGAGCTGATTCCTACAAATCCCTTTGACAACGTAGGCTGACACCCACCAAAATTCATTGCAGGCATTTTCAAAATCTATCGCACTAGCTGGATTTGTCCAAAAGCGTTGAGGACTCGGTGAATAAAGTTCAAACAAACCATTAGGATCTTCTAAAACGGTGAATCCTGCCTCACTATCCACCCACTCTTTAATGCGGTCTTTGGGGCAGAGGGCCAAATCAATCCGATTGCCATCTTCAAAAAGCATGAGATATAGGCGACGGTGACCAAGGGTGACTTCTTGCTCAATAATGCGTTTGCCAAACCGGTCCAACCAAGATAAATCTGTAATCAGCTCGTCCAGATTCTCTACAACATAGACTACATCATAATCTTGAAACTCGTCTTTTGAAGTCTTTTGGTTTGTCCGTGAACCAGACATAGCGACAGCTTTGACTTGTAAAGTTTTGGCAGTCTGTAAAATCAGATCTAGCATTTCTGTTTCAGCTCTCATGTTGATACCCATTCATTAAAAAGTGACTTAAAACACTGTCGCTTCTTCCAGCGTAAACCTGACATTATCCTCAATCCACTTACGGCGTGGTTCGACCTTGTCACCCATGAGGACATTGACGCGGCGTTCTGCGCGTGCTAGGTCTTCGATAGTGACACGGATAAGGGTACGCGTTTCTGGGTTCATAGTTGTTTCCCAGAGTTGATCCGCATTCATCTCACCAAGACCTTTATAACGTTGGAGTGTAGCACCTTTACCAAACTGTTTGCGGAGTTCTTCTAGTTCTCCGTCCGTCCAAGCATAGGCCACTTCTTCTTTCTTGCCTTTCCCTTTTGACATCTTGTAAAGAGGCGGAAGGGCAATATAGACATGTCCTGCCTCAACTAGCGGACGCATGTAGCGGTAGAAAAATGTTAAAAGTAAGGTCTGAATGTGGGCACCATCAGTATCGGCATCGGTCATGATAATGATTTTGTCATAGTTAGCATCCTCAATAGAGAAGTCTGCTCCAACACCCGCACCTATAGTATAAATCATAGTGTTGATTTCTTCATTTTTGAGAATATCCGCCATCTTGGCCTTGGCTGTATTGATAACCTTGCCACGAAGAGGCAAGATTGCCTGGAACTTGCGGTCACGGCCTTGTTTGGCAGAACCTCCGGCAGAATCCCCTTCGACTAGATAGAGTTCATTCTTAGCTGAATTTTTAGACTGGGCTGGGGTCAATTTACCAGAAAGTAAGCCCTTGTCTTTCTTATTCTTTTTGCCATTTCGGCTCTCATCACGCGCTTTGCGAGCTGCCTCGCGAGCATCACGAGCCTTGATAGCCTTGCGGATTAGATTGGAAGCAAGCTCCCCATTTTCCATGAGGAAGAAGGTCAACTTATCCGCCACAATTCCATCCACAACTGGACGAGCTAGGGGGCTTCCCAGTTTATCCTTAGTCTGACCTTCAAACTGGAGGTGTTCTTCAGGAACAAGGATAGAAAGAACGGCCGCTAGTCCCTCACGATAGTCTGACCCTTCAAGGTTTTTATCTTTTTCCTTGAGAAGCCCCGTCTTACGCGCATAGTCATTCATGACCTTAGTGATAGCAGACTTGAGTCCTGTCTCATGTGTTCCACCGTCCTTGGTACGAACGTTATTAACAAAGGACAGAATGTTATCTGAAAATCCATCATTGTACTGGAGAGCTACTTCCACTTGGAAACCATTATCTTCCCCCTCAAAGTAGAGAACTGGCGTCAAGGTCTCCTTGTCTTCGTTCAGATAAGAAACAAAGTCTTGTACCCCATTTTCATAGTGAAACTCAACAGACTCATCTGTGCGTTTATCCGTTAGAGACAAGGTCACATTTTTCAAGAGAAAGGCTGATTCATTAAGACGCTCTGAGATGGTATTGTACTTGAAGTCTGTCGTAGAGAAGATAGTCGCATCAGGCATAAACGTAACCTTTGTACCTGTCTTAGACTTAGGCGCTGTACCGATTTTCTTCAAAGTCGTAACAGGTTTGCCACCATTTTCAAAACGTTGCTTGTAGATTGCACCGTCACGAGTGATTTCTACCTCTAACCAACTAGATAGAGCATTTACAACAGAAGAACCAACCCCGTGGAGACCACCTGATGTCTTGTAGCCTCCTTGACCGAATTTCCCTCCTGCATGAAGAATGGTAAAAATAACCTCAACGGTCGGAATTCCCATAGCGTGCATACCCGTCGGCATACCACGTCCGTGGTCTTGAACCGTTAAACTGCCATCTTTATTGATTGTCACATCAATACGGTCACCAAATCCAGACAAGGCCTCATCGACCGCATTATCGACGATTTCCCAGACTAGGTGGTGGAGACCAGCACCATCGGTCGATCCAATATACATCCCTGGACGTTTTCGGACCGCATCCAACCCTTCTAGCACCTGAATGGCATCATCATTATAATTGTTAATATTGATTTCCTTTTTTGACACAAGGAACCTCCTATTCGTTCATCTTTACTATTCTACAGGTTTTCCAAGGATTTTGCAAAATTTTTCTTTCTCCGGTGTGACAATTTCAGAAGAGATTCTCTGCCTTTCTTCTCCATTTCATGATATAATAGGAGTATGATTACAATAGTTTTATTAATCCTAGCCTATCTGCTGGGTTCGATTCCGTCTGGTCTCTGGATTGGACAAATTTTCTTTCAGACAAATCTGCGTGAACACGGTTCTGGAAATACTGGAACGACCAATACCTTCCGTATTTTAGGAAAAAAAGCGGGAATGGCAACCTTTGTGATTGATTTTTTCAAAGGAACCCTAGCAACCCTTCTTCCAATTATGTTTCATCTGCAAGGCGTTTCGCCTCTTATCTTTGGACTTTTAGCTGTCATTGGCCATACCTTTCCTATCTTTGCAGGATTTAAGGGAGGCAAGGCTGTCGCAACCAGTGCTGGTGTGATTTTCGGATTTGCGCCTGTCTTCTGCCTCTACCTTGCGGTTGTTTTCTTTGGAACCCTCTATCTAGGTAGTATGATTTCGCTATCTAGTGTCACAGCATCTATCGCGGCTGTCATCGGAGTTCTACTCTTTCCACTTTTTGGTTTTATCCTGAGCAATTATGACCCTCTCTTCATCGCTATTATCCTAGCTCTTGCTAGCTTGATTATCATTCGGCATAAGGATAATATCACACGTATCCAGAATAAGACTGAAAATCTTGTTCCTTGGGGATTAAACTTAACCCATCAACATCCTAAAAAATAAAACGCCAGTTCATATTTGAACTGCACCCCAAAAGTTAGACAGAAAAAAATCTAACTTTTGGGGTGTTTTTATCATGAAGTTAACTTATGATGATAAAGTTCAGATCTATGAACTTAGAAAACAAGGATATAGCTTAGAGAAGCTTTCAAATAAATT